>JACNHM010000494.1 GCA_014383605.1 Chloroflexota bacterium | reverse complement strand
CACGTTGGGCTACAAGGGCCGGCTCTGCGTGGACTCCCGGCGGGTGCACCCGGGCGGACACAGCGCGGGCGAACGGCCGGGCCCGGCGGAAAAGGCGGTGGGCTTTTGGAATCAATTGATGACCTATTCGGAGGAACTCAATCGCGGGCGGTCGGGCCACTTTAACACGCTGGACCCCGCCCTGAGAGATTTCCGCACTTTCAGCGACGGACTGGACGACGGCGTCGAGATGAGTATCGTGGTGCGCCTGCCGCCAGGGATTGAAGCGGCGGACCTAGAGCGAAAGATGCGGACCTGGTGCAACGGGGCCACGTTGTCCTTCCCCGGCAGCGACCCGCCGTTCCGGTCGGAGAAGAACACGCCGCCGGTGCGGGCCTTGCTGCGGGCCATCCGCGCCGAGGGTGGCAGGCCGCGCTTCAAACTAAAGACGGGCACCTCGGATATGAACACCGTCGGCCCGGCGTGGGGCTGCCCGACCGTGGCCTACGGGCCGGGCGATTCGTCGCTGGACCACACCCCCGATGAGCACATTGACGTCAGGGATTTTCGGCGGGGGATAAACGTGCTGGCCCGGGCGCTAGAGACGCTGGTGGGGTGATTTCACCAATCAGCCCCGCTCCAGCGCGCAGAGCAGTCACCTATCGCCGCCTCGCGCTCGTCTTCGATGGCGATACCACGCGCGATAGCGTCGGCCCGCGCCCGTTCCAGCGATCGTTCGCCTGCTGCGACGAACATCTCCCGCGTCCAGTTCCGCCGCTCCCAGGCGATGTGCGCTGCCTCGCGCAAGGTCTGACGTAACCCTGGACTGATGGGCTGCCCAGGATCAAAAATCTGCCACCCACCTCCCATCCTGGGTATCATCAGTGGCCCATCGTCCCTCTCGTTGAACAAGAACATTGCCTGGGCCAGGTGTTCCTCCAGCAGGTTGATCCTGGCGAGCAGCGTCTCGTACTGGCCCACTCCCAACATCACCGCCTTGGGACGGCTGTAGCGGGCGATGTAGAAGACAGCGTCATTTTGCTCTGCCTCCTCTACCAATTCCCGGATATGCTGCTTGGCCTCGCTCACCGGTACCGTTCTGACCATCTTACCTCCAATCCTGGCGGCCAACCAACTGCTCCAGCCGCACCTCAATCTGGGCCAGCGCCGCGTCCAATTCCTCCAGGTAGCCGGTCAGCGGCGTCTCGGAGATGGGGATCTCTATTGGCACGTCTATGTCCAGTGGCACCGTGGTGGCAATGACCACCGTCTTGCTGACCGGCACGGTGAACTCGAGATCCACCGGGATGACGGTGTAGATGGGCACGTCTATGTCAAAAGTGCCCAGTAGCCCGGCGTTGATGGGAATGACCACGACCGTCGAAATGGGGAGCGTGGTGTGGACGGGCACGGTGATGTCTTCGTGGAAGGGAACGCTGGCTGCGATGGGAATCTCCTGATCCACCTCAAAGGTGTAGGAAAAGGTCTCGTCACCGACGCCGGTGATGATGGCGCGGGCGTCGGTCACAGTATCGAGGGCAATCTGCCGCGCTTGCAGCAAGCCGAGGATGACCACGACATTGAGCGTCAGCGAGAGCAGCGTCAATATAGCCAGTACGATCAGGGTGATGAGGTAACCTTTTTTCATGACAAACTCCTTGTGTATTGGTAGACTGGTAGATTGGTGAATTGGGAAAAGTTGTCATGATCTTTGGCTCACCCCCAAGGACGAAAATGCTCATACGCTCGAAGCGGATCGTCAGATTCGCGTGCGCCGCAGGTCGAGTGACAAATGTCACAATGCGCGATCCGCCGCCTAAGACGTTATTTTCGGAGTAGCAATCGTTGACCAATCTACCAATCTACCAATCTACCAATTTACCAATCTACCAATTTACCAATCTACCAATTTACCAATTTACCAGTCTACCAACTTCAGAATAGCGGGATCTGGACTGCCTCCCGCTCGACGATGGGATCGAGGCCCAGGACGGTCTTCAGGGCGTGGCGGTCCAGTTCCTCCTCGGCGACCAGGCGGCGCAGGTGGCGGAACTTTATAAACTGCCAACCGTCCGTCTCGACGGCACGGGCCAGGCGCGGGTCGCGCTGCAATTTGAGGCTGACCAACTGCGCCCGCCCGCCGGGCACGACCAGACAGCGTCGCGTCCCCTCGCCAGCGGCTCGCCTGGTAAGCAGGTGAGGCCCCAGGATGGCCGTGGCTGAGATGGCGAAGACGTAAGCCTCCCGTCCTTCCTCCAGCCAGCGCACGTCCCAGCCGCCGCCTCGCCGTTTCACCTTGAACCCCAGCCGCTTCCCCAACTCAGTCAGGTCACCGCGCACCGTCTCGAGTTCGGCGGCGCGCCGCTGCGGGTCGTCCTCTGGACGTGGACGGAACGCCTCGCCCTCCTGTGCACTGTACGAGGCGATGCAAACTTGCACCAGTGTCTGTTCGGGCGTGAGCGGGCCGGGGAAACATGCACAGACGGCGTTGATCAACTCTTCCTCGCCCCACGCCGGGCGCTGTCTCAGCAGTTCCAGCACCCC
>JACNHM010000004.1 GCA_014383605.1 Chloroflexota bacterium | reverse complement strand
CGGTGGTCGTGGAGGCGGCGGGCAACCGGCCGGAGTTCTGGCACGGCCTGCCGAAGCCGGGCGCGGTGCGGGCGGCCATCCTGGAGGCCGAGGAGAGGTACATTGACCAGAGGGAGGCCGAGCTGCGCAGACAGGCCTGCCTGTGCGTACACGCAGACAGGTGCAGGAGGCCACCCTGCAGGCCATGGGCGGGGCAGGAGCGTCACGAACGACGGTCGTTCACCGGCAACGGCCCTGATGAGGTAGAAGAGTGCGACGGATCTACGACTTCGACGGCGTCACGCTGTATCACGGGGACGCCACGAAGCAGGCGATGATGGGTGCGCGGTCTCAGCCCCAAGGGGTTATCGGTTGAGCAGGGAAGCGGGAGTCAGGTGAGGTGGAAGCGGGCGTGCGCATCATGCAAGGGGGATTGCCTGGAGTACCTGCGTTCCGTGCCCGATGGCGGCTTCACAGTCGTGGTCACCGATCCACCTTACGGCCTGGGGGACAGGCCGGGCGGGGAGCAGGGCTTCCTGGGGCTGGGCTGGGACGTGCTGCCCGGCGTGGAGATATGGAATGTTGCAACGTTTTCGTTTTCTCAGCGACGAGAGAGGAACGGTGAGCGTAGACCTGATGGTGGGGTTCTTGGTCACGACGCTGGTTCTTGCGCTTGTGGACACTCTTTTCCCCAAGGTATCCCTTCTGTTGGCCCTGCCGTTCGCCGTGGGGGTGGGGTTTGCAGTGTGCTGGGAACTGGGCCGTATTCGCTGCCCGGTTTGCGGTGTATCGGCGGCTACGGGTGGGTGGGTGTTCTGCATAAGATGCCACGAGAGAGGGGGCCTGCCGCGGCTTGCCTCAGCCAGGTGTCCCCGGTGTGGCAAGGGGCTTTGCGGGCAGTGTGCCAGGGATATAGGCATATAGGCCAAAACGCCACTACGTGGAGATCGCCAGCCCGCGGCTGGCTGCGGTGCAGGCCAGTTGTTCTGAAAGGAGGGGTCGATGGCTATCAGCGTAAGGCCCAACGGCGTGTATTGGGACGCCCGGGACGTCGATGCTTGCCAGCGGCTGTTCAGTGCCCTGGCGAGCGGTGACAGCACGCTGGTACGCGTGTGGTGCGGCGAGTTGGGGATCAGCCAGGAGGTTGCCTGGCAGGCTTATCGCTGCTGTCAGGGAAGGAGCTGGTCGGGGCTGAAGGCGTCCATGGTGACGAGCGCCTGGGCCAGGTTGAGGAACGGGCCACCGCAGGGGGCGCCCGGGGGGATCCTCTGAATGAGGCTGCTGTACGATCACGACGGCGTCGCACTGTATCACGGCGACGCCACCCACATGGATCTCGTAGGCGAGGGGAGCGTTCAGTTGATCGCCACCAGCCCGCCGTTCAACTGCGGGCGGGGGTACGACGTGCACGACGACCGGATGGCCTGGCCCGACTACTACGCCATGCTGGCAGCGTTCCTTGTCGAGGCCCGGCGGGTGCTGTGGGACGGCGGCGTGTTGGCCCTGAACGTGCCCATCTCCGTGCGGGTGCCTGAAGATGCCCGTCATGGCGGCGAGCGAGACGAGCCGGTGGGCGTGACGGTCTGGCAGATGGTGCGGGAGGCCGGCTTCCTGCGGCGGGAGATCCTGCACTGGATCAAGGTGGCCGCCGACGACGGCATCGAGAACGGCGCGCTGGCCACGGGTACGGCGGTTGGCCCGGACAACAACCCCTACCTGCGCCCCTGCGTGGAGTGGATCTTGCTGGCCAGCCGGGGCCGCTACCACCTGGACAACGGATCGGGCCGCCGGGGGCAGACGGAGCTGGAGCTGTGCAAGGATGTCTGGCACCTGCGGGGCCGCAACCCGGGCTGGCATCCTGCTCCCTGGGCGGAGGAGATCCCGGCCCGGCTGATCCGCCTGTACACCCTGCACCCTGACCACGTGGTCCTGGATCCTTTCGGCGGGACGATGATCACCTGCTGGGCAGCGCGCAAGGCGGGGCGGCGAGCCATCGGCATAGACAAGAGCGAGGCCTACGTGCGCCAGGCTGCGGGGCCGCTCCTCTGCACTTGACAACCTGGCATGTACTGGACGGGAGGTGATCATGGCTATCAGCGTAAGACCTGGCGATGGAGTGTACTGGGGCGTCGAGGACGACGCCGCGTGCCTGTCATTGTTCTCTGCGCTGACAAGCGGCGCCGACACGCTCGTGGACCTGTGGTGCGGCGAGTTGGGGATAAGCCCTGCCGTGGCCAGGCAGGCCTGTCTGCGTGTACGCACAGGCAGGCTTACGAGCAAAGCGGGGGACGGAGCTGGCAAGGCCTGAAGGCGGCGCTCTGCGAGCTTCTCGAGGAAAGGGGATTGGCATGACCATTCAACTGGACGACGCCGGCTGGGGCTGTCTCCTTGGCGGCGTGATCATCGGCGCGTATCGGCTGGAGACGCAAGAGTTCGCCTGCGAGGAGATCCCGGCGCGCTTCTTCCAACCGCCGCTCTTTGGGCAGCGAGCGTCTGCCTGTGCGTGTACGCCTGCCTGTGCGGGTACGCACGCAGACAGGCACGC
>JACNHM010000095.1 GCA_014383605.1 Chloroflexota bacterium | reverse complement strand
AGACTTTTGTCGCAGACAGGAGGCTGTGCCCGTGCTATAATGGGCACAGCCTTTTTGGTGAGAGCAATCCCGATGAAGCCAACACACTTCGCACCGCCTCAAGTTGACGAAAGCCTCTGCACGCTCTGCGGGCTGTGTGTGGAAGCCTGTCCCTGCGGCGCTGTGACGTTGGGAGAGACAGGGCCGGTCTTTACCTGCCCCAAGGACATCTGCGAAGATTGTATTTGCGCTGAGGATGACAGTGGCTGTTGCTTCTATCTGTGCGAAGAGGTCTGCCCCACCGGAGCGATCTCCTGTGCCTTCGAGATCGTCATGGAAGAAGATGATCAGGGCAGTGCTGTGCTGCAGATGACGGACATGCCGTCCGAGGAGGAAAGAGGTGTTCGGTAAACTGGTCTACCTGGACAATGCCGCCACCACCCGGCTGGATGAGCGGGTGTTGGAAGCCATGACGCCCTACTTCCTGGAGACGTACGCCGTCGCCACTTCCGAGTTCGGCTATTCTCCGGGCATCGAGGCCAAGGAGGCCCTGCAAGAGGCCCGCGCCACCATCGCCGGCGCGCTGGGAGCTTCGCCGGAAGAACTCATCTTCACCTCCGGCAGCACCGAATCCAGCAACATGGCCCTCAAGGGCGTAGCCCAAGCCCTGGGCGAGAAGAAGGGCCGGCACATCATCGTCTCCGGGATCGAGGATTTCGCCGTGCTGCACAGCGCCAGGGCTTTGGAGAGACAAGGCTTCAGGCTCACCACCCTGGACGTGGACGCTGCGGGCGTGGTGGACTTGCAGCAACTGCGAGACGCCATCAGCGACGAGACCATCCTGGTCTCCATCCAGCACGCCAACCAGGAGATCGGCACCCGGCAGGACATCGCCGCTATCGGCCAGATCTGCCGGGAGAAGGGCGTGCTGTTCCACACCGATGCCACGCACACCTTCACCCGCGTGCCGCTGGACGTGCGGGAGGTGCCCGTGGATCTGGTCAGCATCTCGGCGCACACCATTCACGGCCCCCGGGGCATTGGCGGCCTCTACGTGCGCAAGGGTACGCCCCTGGCCAGGTGGATGGACGGCGGCTTCCAGGAGTTCAACCTGCGCGGCGGGCTGGAGAACATTCCCGGCGCGGTGGGCTTCGCCAAGGCCGTGGAGTTGGTCACGCCGGAGGAGACCGCGCGGCTGCGGGCTCTGCGGGACCGCCTCATTGACCGGGCGCTGACCGAGATACCGCACACCACGCTGAACGGGCACCGCTGGCAGCGGCTGCCGCAGAATGCCAACATCACCTTTCACTTCGTGGAGGGCGAGTCCATCACCTTGCACCTGGACATGCGCGGCTTCGCCGTCAGCACCGGCTCGGCCTGCTTCAGCCGCTCGTTGGAGGCCAGCCACGTCATCATGGGCATCGGCGGCAACCACGAGCGGGCGCACGGCTCGGTGCGCTTCACCTTCGGCCGCTTCAACACGATGGAGGACGTGGACGGTGTGGTGGACGCCGTGGCCGAGATCGTCGCTTTGTTGCGGAAGATCAGCCCGCTGGGCAAAGAATAGCGCACAAGCGGTGCATGATCACAATCATAATCACACTAGTTCAAGGAGGAAAACACAATGCTTAGCAAGGCCATGCAAGACGCGATCAACGAACAGATCAAAAACGAGCTGTACTCCGCCTACCTGTACCTTTCGATGGCCGCCTATGCCGAGGAGGCCAACCTGTCCGGCTTCGCCCATTGGATGAAGGCGCAGACCCAGGAAGAATTCGAGCACGCCATGAAGTTCTTCAACTACGTGGCCGAGCGCGGCGGGCGTGTGGTGTTGCAGGCCATTGACCAGCCGCCCGTGGAGTTCGCCTCGCCCACCGATCTCTTCGTCAAGACCCTCGCGCACGAGCAGCACGTGACCAGCCTGATCCACGATCTTTACGCCCTGGCGGTCAAGGAGAACGACTACGCGTCGCAGGTGCTGTTGCACTGGTTCATCGAGGAGCAGGTCGAAGAGGAAGCCAACGCCACCCAGATCCTGGAGACGCTGAAGATGGCCGGGGACAAGGGCAACGCCCTGATCATGCTGGACAGAGCCCTGGCCAGCCGAGGAGGCTAGGCCAACAGCGACAGATTGGTAGATTGGTAGATTGGTACATTGGTACATTGGTACATTGGTACATTGGTAGGTTGGTAGGTTGGTACATTGGTGGACCAATTTACCAGTTTCCCAGTTTCCCAGTTTACCAGTTTCCCAGTTTACCAATTTACCAGTTTCCCAGTTTCCCAGTTTACCAGTTTACCAGTTTACCAATCTACCAATTTCCCAATCTACCAACACGAGGAGAATATGACGACGTTACCGTACAGTGAACTTGTGATGGAACATTTCCGCCACCCGCGCAACGTGGGGCGGATCGAGGACGCCGACGCCAAATCGGTCGAGGGCAGCCCCGCCTGCGGCGACATGGTGGCCGTGTATCTGAAAGTGGACCCGGAAGAGTTGCGCATCAACGACATCAAGTTCGAATCCTACGGCTGTGCCTCCAACAT
>JACNHM010000005.1 GCA_014383605.1 Chloroflexota bacterium | reverse complement strand
GGCGACTGCTACTACTGCCGGCACGGCCAGCCGACGCTCTGCCCTCATCTGTTCGAGAACAGCCTGAACCCCGGCGGCCTGGCCGAACGGGTAGCTGTGCCGAAGGCGCTGGCGGAGCGAGGGCTCTTTCCGTTGCCTTCCAACCTTCCCGTGGAAATAGCTGCCCTGGCCGAGCCGATTGGCTGCTGCGTACAGGCCGTGGAGGCCTGCCACGTGACGGCCGGTGACTCGGTGCTGGTGGTGGGCGACGGGCCTATGGGATTGATGAACGCCGCTGTTGCTCAAGACTACGATGCCCGGCCGGTCATCGTGGCCGGCATGACACCGCACCGGCTGGCAGTAGCACAAGAGCACTACGCCGACACCGTCGTGAATGTCAACGATGAAGACCTGCGCCAGCGCGTCGCCGACCTGACCGAGGGTCAAGGAGCCGACGTGGTCATCGCCGCCGTGTCCAGCGCCGATGCGATAGAGAGCGGACTGACCGCGCTGCGGCCCGGCGGCGTACTCAATGCCTTCGCTGGCGTGCCCCAGGGCACCACCGTCACCCTCGACCTGCGCCAGGTGCACTACCAGCAGATCCACCTCACCGGCTCGTTTGGCGTGGGGCCGGAGCACGTGAAACAGGCGTTACGCCTGCTGTCCGGCGGGCAGATTGATGCGCGGCCGCTCATCACAGGCATCTTTCCCTTCGAGCGTACGGCGGAAGCGGTGGCCCACGTCGCCGACCAGGCTGGATTGAAAGCCGTGGTGGTGTTCGAGTGAGAAACGAGGATTGCGTAATGAAAAACCTGCACTTGCGTCGCATCTTCGCTGCCGACGGACGTACGGTCATCGTGGCGATGGACCACACTGCTTACTTCGGGCCAATGGCCGGGCTGGAACGCCCCGGCGATGTGTTGCAGGCCGTCGTAGAAGCCGGGGCCGACGCGGTTCTGACCACGCCCGGCATCGCCGCCCGCTTCGGCGACCGACTGGGCCGAGCCGGGCTGATCCTGCGAGCCGACGGCGGCTCGTCGCAGCGCGACCCGCAGCCGGCCGGCCTGCGTCAGATCGTCTCCGTCGAGCGCGCGCTGCGCCTGGGAGCCGACGCGCTGGTCTGCATGGGCATGATCGGCTTCCCCGACGAGTCGGCCAGCCTGCGCGTGCTCACCGACCTGGCGGACGAGTGCAGCCGCTGGGGGCTGGTAGTGCTGGCCGAAATGCTGGTGAACGGCCGAGACGGGAACAAACCCACCGCCGAAGACGTGGCCTTTGCCGCCCGCGTGGGCGCCGACCTGGGAGCTGATTTCATCAAGACTTTTTACGTTGGCCCACCAGATAACTACCGGGTGGTCACCAAAAGCTGCTACGTGCCGCTGGTGGTGCTGGGCGGCGAAAAAGCCGACGACGACCGCGCCGTGCTAGAGTCCGTCGCTAGTGCACTGGAGGCAGGGGCAGCGGGGGTAGCCATCGGGCGCAACGTTTGGCAACACGCCAACCCCGTTGGGATGACCCGCGCGCTGGTAGCATTGGTACACAACGGCGCAACCGTGGACGACGCGCTGCGGGAGGTCGCCAGGTGAGCAGACTGTTCGTCGGACTCGATCTGGGCACGTCGGCGGTCAAGGTCGGCCTCTTTGATGAGGCCGGGCGGCGGCTGTGCCTGGCCCGGCGAGGGTATCGGCTCTACGCGCCTCACTCCGACTGGGCCGAGCAGGAGCCAGCGGAATGGTGGGAGGCCACTTGCGCCGCGTTGCGGGAGGTGCTGACCGGGGCAGACGCAGGCCAGATCGCGGCCGTGGGATTGAGTGGGCAAACGCCCGGACACGTGCTGGTCGCCGCCGATGGCAGATCGCTGGGCCGGGCCATCGTCTGGAGTGACCGTCGCGCCGTCGCTGAAGCCGCCTGGCTGGCGGAGCGCATCACGCCGCAGCAGGCGCGCGCCTGGACGGGCTACCCTTTCATCACCGGCGCGACGCAGCCCCCGGCCCGGTTGCTGTGGCTGAAAACCCACCGCCCCGACGACTGGAACCGCTGCACCGCCATCGTGCAGCCCAAGGACTTTATCGCTCTACAATTGACCGGTCGCATTGCCACCGACGTCAACAGCGGCTTCTGCCTCCTTCATCCAGAGACGGAGCGCTACCACGCCGACTACCTGGCCTTGTTGGGAGTGGAGCCGGAGAAAATGCCCCCTGCTCTGTCTCCCACCGATGTGGTTGGCCTGGTGACGCCGGAGGCAGCGGCTCTCACCGGACTGCCCGCCGGCACGCCGGTGGTGATCGGCACCGTAGATGCCTGGTGCGACATCGTGGGCTGCGGGGGAGTCGAGCCGGGCTGCGCGGTGGATGTGGCCGGCACGTCGGAGGTGGTGGCTCTGGTCACAGGCCGGCCCGTCGAGGGGGACGGCGTCTTCAGTTCGCCGCTGATGGAAGGACGCCACTGGATCGGTGGGCCGATGCAGATGGGCGGCGCAGCGCTCGAGTGGCTGGCGCGAGGTTTCTATGGAGGCGTGCCCGATTTCGGGCGGATGGAAGCCGAGGCGTCCGCC
>JACNHM010000024.1 GCA_014383605.1 Chloroflexota bacterium | reverse complement strand
GTCGTTGGTGTTGGCTGCGGTGGTGGTGCTTCCTGGGCCGTGCGGCCGCAGGCCAGCGAACTGGCCACCAGCCCGCTGGCGGCCAGGCCGGCCCGCTTCAGGAACTCGCGGCGGGTGAGTGAGACATTGGCTTGTCTTCGATCCATTTCTCCCTCCTTAACGCTCTTGGGCGTGATGCAGATGGCATGATGCGTGAAACACGGGATACAACCGATACGCGATATGCTTGGCACTTTACCAATCGCATAGAACTTCCTGAGAGGCCGACTCGACGCTAGACAAATGAGCGCCAGTGTGTGATCCTAGGGCAAGTAACCTTGTCACAGGAGGTAAGTATGGCGCAAAGACAGGCCCGCACGCTGGTGATGGTAGCACACATTCGGCACGACGGCGATCGCCGCCTACGGCAGGCCTACCGGCTGCTGTGCCAATGGGTAGTAGCGAACGAGAAATCAGGTGAAAGAAAGGAGTTGAGCTATGCGTCGAGTAGCATTGTATGCCCGAGTCTCCACCCGGCATCAGGAACAGGAAGCAACCATCGAGAGTCAGATTGATCAATTGCTGACTTACGCCGAGGCACAGGGCTATGAACTAGCCCCGGAGCACCAGTTCATTGATCAGGCAGTGAGCGGAGTCCATCTGGCACGCCCAGCCCTGGATCGTTTACGGGATGCCGCCGCTGCCGGTGCCTTCGATATGGTGCTGTTCCTCAGCCCGGACAGACTGGCCCGTAAACTCGGAGTCCAGTGGGTGGTGCTAGACGAGTTATCGCGAGAAAATGTTGACGTCATCTTTCTCAACCAACCTGCACTGGACGACAGCCCGCAGGCCAAGCTGATGCTAAACATGCTGGGGGCCTATTATGAATTCGATCGTACCAGAATCAGTGATCAGTTGCGCCGGGGGCGTCTCTATCGACTGCGTCAAGGCTTGTCTGTCCCTCATCAGGCTCCATACGGCTATCGCTATCAACCGGCCACTCCAGAGCACTCCAGCACTTGGATCGTGGTTCCGGAGCAGGCGGTTGTTGTGCAACAGGTTTTTGCGTGGTATACTGAAGAGGTGAATCTGAGCCTGGATAGCCTGGCTCACCGTCTCAACGAGCAGAAGACCGTCGGCCCAGCCGGTGGTCTCTGGAATACCAGCACTCTCGGACGCATGCTACGCCAGCCAGCCTACAAAGGTGCCGCTTACTACAGTCGCCACCAGACAGACTACAGTGGTGTGGGACGGCGCCGACGCCAGGGCCAAGGCACACTCCGCTATCCGCGCTACAAACTGCGACCGGCCGAGGAGTGGATTGAGATCAGCGTCCCTCCACTGGTGGACGAAGCCACCTGGCAGGCAGCACAGGAGCGTTTGCAGATGAATGCCCGCTTTGCACAACGCAACAGTCGTCGCACCTACCTGCTCCGAGGGCTGTTGGTATGTGGGACTTGCGGTCACACACTCCAGGGATCGACCCAGAGCGACACCGTCTACTACCGCTGTGTCTACGGTGGGGTTCGTTGCCCTCCGGGCGTTCCCCGTCACACCTGCTCCGTGCGGGGCGATGTCGCCGAACCGCTGATCCTACAGGCCTTAGCAGAGTTGCTGCGAGATCCACAGCGTATCCAAGACGACTGGGAAGCCCTTCAGGCCGAACAAGCAGCCACGCCCAGTGAGACCAGCCGCTGGCAGCAGCGCCAGACACTACTCCGCAAGCAGCGCCAACGACTGTTGGATGCCTATCAGATCGGTGTCATCTCGCTTAAAGAGTTCACCGAACGCCAGAACCCCCCACAGATTGAATTGAGGGAACTGGAAAAACGGCTGGGTGATACTCTTCAACCAACGCCGCTCCAGATCTCGCTGGAGACCTTCACTCAGCGGATCGAACAAGCCTTGAGGACTTCCGATGTCAAGACCCGTCAGGAAGTTCTTCGATTGTTAATTGAGCGCATCGCCGTCACAGACGAGGCTCTCACGGTTGAGCATATCGTCCCTACCGTGAACAATGTTCGGTTGCATCCCACGTTTTGTGAAACGTGACGATCACAGATCACGCATCACGGATCACGCTTCCCGTCGCCTGCCTCAGCCGCTGGCGGGTGTGGTCTTCACCACCAAGGGCAGGTAAAGCAGTTGCTGCACCGCGCCGCGCATGCGGCTCAGGCCAGTGCTCGTGCCTGCCCAGACAGCGCCCGAGGAGTCCAGGGCCACGCTGTAGAGGTAGCTATCCACCAGCCCATCGGTCACACGCCAACTGAGCCACGTGTCGTCTGATTTCTCGTGCGGGGTGCCGGCGGTGTCCAGGACGCTCACCCCTGCAGGGCCAACTTGCGTACGAAGTTGGCGTTGGTCCAGCTTTGCCAGGGGCCGGCCTCCGCCAGCCAGATGCGCAGGCGCACCTGCTCGGCGAAGGTGTCGTGGGGGCGGCGGAAGAGGTTGATGGCGCTGTCGGTCAGGTTTTGCCAGTTGCTGCCGTAGAAGTGGCTACTGGCTTCCAGGCCACCGGCGGCCCGCGTGTTGATGCCTGCCGCCGCCGAGCGGGCCGA
>JACNHM010000250.1 GCA_014383605.1 Chloroflexota bacterium | reverse complement strand
CGCTACTAAGAAACAAACTTGGTACCTGAGAAAGTTCACTGGAGTGCGGACGCAAGTCCGCCCCCGCAGGCTTGCGCCTGCACTCCGGTCCGCAATCCTCAAGGGCTGAAGCAGGTTTCTTACACAATGAGTGGCGCGTTCGCGCCATGGAGCAGCTCGCAATGACATGCCCCAAGATCGTTCTGGCTTGACTGGTGTGACATCCAGGCCGCCCGTCCGCTTGACCTACATACGTAATTCGGGCAGGTGGTGCATCCCTGGGAATACACCACCTGTTGCCTAGTCCTTATCCAGCCGCTTTGAGCTCGGCAATGCACTCTTCCACGGCCTTGGCCTCGGCCTGTAGCTCCTTCAGGTACTCCTCCAGTCGGGCGATGCGCTCCTCGCGGGTGGGGAAGCATCGCCCGAAGGGGAAGCCAGGCCCCCACGCCGTAGGGCCACAGCAGCACCCGCCACCGTAGCCGTGATGGCCGTGATAACCACCGTGTTCACACATATCGTTCACCTCCCTTCTTCTGATGATTGGAAATACGTCTGGTATTCGGCCAGGAAGCGGTCCAATCGCTCCCGCGTCCTGCGGATGTTCACCGCCCAGGCGCGCAGATATTCCACTCCCTCATCGGTGATCTCGTACACCCGACGGGCCGGACCTCCGCCTTCCGTGTCCCACGCTGAACGCACCAGCCCATCCTCCTCGAACTGGCGCAGCGTGCGGTAGAGGAGCCCGGGGTCGGCTCCAGGGGTCTCCTCGTCCTGGCCCAGCCGCTCCATCAGCTCGTAACCATGAGCTGGCTTCTGCGCCAGGAGCAACAGCAGCCAGGGCTGGATGAAGCTGCGCACCCGCTCCCCCGGCGGGCAGCAGCGCCCCTCCTCCTTCCCATGCTTCCCATGATGTCCGTTGCACATTCTTGAACCTCCACCGCTTTTTAGATAACGTCTTCTATATGACCAAGACATATATATTATAACTAAAAATCCCCCGCCTGTCAAATCACTTGGCGGGGGAACTCTACCTCCGGGCGCCCGGGTCAGGTCTCGGCTACCGGCAGGGTGAAGGTGAACTGTGTCCCTCGACCAACCTCGCTTTCCACCTCGATCCGCCCGCCGTGAGCCTCCACCAGTTGCCTGGCGATGGCCAGCCCCAGCCCCGTACCTCCCGTGGCCCGAGACCGCGACCTGTCGGCCCGATAGAAGCGCTCGAAGATGTAGGGCAAGTGCTCAGGCGCGATGCCCTCACCGGTATCGCTGACACTAACTGCAACTTGCGTTTCCCTCGCTCCTTCGACAACCCTTCGGCTAGGCTCAAGACACCGCCTGGCAGCGATAACGATCTCCCCCCCGGACGGCGTGTGGGTCAGGGCGTTGCTCAACAGATTGCCCAACACCTGCCCGATCCGTTGGGAATCAACGTTAACCAGGGGCAGATCCTCCGACAGGTCAGCCTGCAGAGCAATTCCCTCGGCTGCCGCCTGGGCGCGGGCAGCATCCGTGGCTCTGTTCACCAAGTCGGCCGGGGCCGCCGGTTGGCGGTCCAGCCGAAGCTGTCCCGCCTCGGCCAGGGCCAGCTCCTGCAGGTCGTCCACCAGGCGGTTCAGGAGCATGGCCTCTTCGTAGAGGGAATCAATGACTTCCGGCTTCGGCTCAACCACGCCATCCTGCAGGGCTTCAAGATAGCCCCGGATATTGGACAGAGGAGTGCGCAGGTCGTGGGCCACGTCTGTTACCATGTTGCGACGCAACCCTTCGAGCCGGGTCAGCCCGTCGGCCATGGCGTTGAAGGCTCTCGCCAGCTCACCGATCTCGTCATTGGATTGCACCTCCACCCGCTGGCTCAGATCGCCCTTCTCCATCCGGCGGGCGGCGGTGGTCAGAGTTTCCACCGGCTTCAGGATGCGTCGCGAAAGGCCCGCCGTGAGTAGCAAAGCAGCCAGGCCGGCGACCACAGCGGCCAGCAGCAAAGCGCGGTTGATGCCGGCTAAGAACGCCTCCCTCTGCGGATCATCAGCCGGGCCTAGAGGATCGGCATACACCGCCCCCACCGGCGCCCCGCGATTGGCGATAAGAGCCACCGGTTCGTCCCAACCTTGAATCACGGTCTGTCCTATCAGCTTATTCGCGGAGTCGGCGATGATTCGCCCCTCCCCATCGGCCAGGACGATTCGCTCTCCCGTGATCTGCCCTATCTGTTCCACCAGAGGCTGAACGCCAGACCAACCTCGGTTCCTCGCATAGTGCCCGGCCAAATACACCTCGAACCGCTCGTGGCGCATCATCCCGCCGCGTTCCACGTAGCGCTGGAACTCGCCGATGGTGACCCGGCTGGCCAGGAAGGACACCACCCCCACAGCCACCGCGATCACCAAGATCAAGGCCACGAGCACCCTAAGGCGCAAACTTTGGAATAACATCTTAATCTTGCTCCTCAGCGAACTTATAGCCCATACCGTAGACCGTCTTGATGTAGGTCGGATCCTTGCGGTCTGGCTCGATCTTCCGGCGCAGGTTCATCACGTGGACATCTACCGTGCGCTCGAAGC
>JACNHM010000006.1 GCA_014383605.1 Chloroflexota bacterium | reverse complement strand
TGAGCCGGATACACGAGGCCGAGGTGGTGGGCCTATGCCGTGACCTGGTACGCTTTAAGAGCGTCAACCCGCCCGGTGATGAACTGGAGATTGCTGAGTACGTGGCCGGCGTCCTTCGCGAAGCTGGCCTGACCGTTGAGATGATACCTCATACCCCGACTCGGGCCAGTGTGTTGGCCCGGCTGAAGGGCCCTTCGACTATCCCTTCGACAGCGCTCAGGGCAGGGCTCAGGACAAGCAGCGGCGCTGTTCCGGCTCTCTTTTACACCGGCCATCTGGATGTTGTGCCGGTCGGGGCCGAGGAATGGCTGCACGACCCCTTTGGGGGCGAGGTGAGCGAGGGCAAGCTGTGGGGACGCGGCTCATCGGATATGAAAGGTGGCAACGCGGCCATGATCGCAGCGGCCAGGGTCCTGGCAGCGGCCAAACTCCCCCTGAAAGGCGATCTCATCCTGGCCTTTACGGCCGGCGAAGAGCACGACATGCTGGGCGCTGCTGAGATAGCCGCTCGTTCCGACTTGGCCCCTGTCCAGGCAGTGGTCGTCGCCGAGCCGAGTCACAACGGCGTCTACGTGGCGGAGAAGGGCGTTCTCTGGTTGAAGATCACCACATACGGCAAGACCGCCCATGGCGCCATGCCGCATCTCGGCCAGAACGCTATCATGATGATGACGGCGCTAATGAGCGAGCTAGAATCGCTGGTCGTTCCACATTATGAGGAGCATCCTCTGCTGGGCGGCTTCACGCGCAGCATTAACACCATCGTTGGCGGAGTAAAGATCAACGTAGTACCTGACCGGTGCGAGGTGACGATAGACCAGCGCACCGTGCCTGGGCAAGACCACGGAGCCATTGTGAATCAGGTGGAGGAGCTCATCGCTGATCTGGGCCGGCGGCTGCCGGACTTTTGCGCCTCGCTTGAAGTGATCAACGACCGCATGCCAGTGACGACCTCGCCGCAGGAAGCGGTCGTTCAGCGCTTTTGTGATGTGGTGGCCGAGGTAGTTGGTGCACGGCCTGTGCCCAAGGGAGTGAACTATTGCACCGACGCGGTCGAGTTTGCGCCGACGCTCAGCGCCCCCATGATCATCTGTGGGCCAGGCGACGCCAGGCTGGCTCACCAGCCGAACGAATACGTGGAGGTAACAAAACTGGTTGAGGCTGCCAGGATATTTACCTTAGCTGCTGCCCGCTTGCTTACATGACTAGAGCTGGAAGACGTCGTGCAACATGATGCCCTACGTTTTCTGCGAGGGAGGTCACGAGAGGGGCAAGGCACATAGTTGTCTTGCCCTCTTCGTTTTGCGGATCGCGATTTGAGTGAACTATGCCGCTTTGATAGTATTTTGCATGATGAACACGATTTTGACAAGTCCGTCGTTATGAGGTATTATTGAAACCGGAGTGGAGATGACTGTGGCCAGTGTTAGTATCAAAGGCACAAAAGATGGTTTGCTAGTGACCCTGGGCACAGGGGAACTGGCGAGTCTTTTGGCTGAACTCGAGGAGCGACTGAGCGGCACGGCCTCATTCTTCAAAGGAGCATGGGTGGCCTTAGCGGTCGGACAGCGGGAACTGTCTATCGAGGAGATAGGACACATTAAGGCCCTGCTAGCCCAAAACAAGGTCATCCTGGGGATGGTGATTAGCGAAGCGCCAGTCACCAGAGCCGCTGCTCGCCATCTGGGCCTGGAGACAAAACGCAGCCCCCGTCTTCAACCCCGCGCAGACTGGAGAACCGAGGAAGAGTTCAGCGAAGGGGTCTTGATTCGCTGCACCTTGCGCTCAGGGCAGGCCATCCGGCATCCTGGCCATGTGGTGGTCATCGGCGACGTGAACGCCGGCGCAGAGATCATCGCCGGCGGCGATGCCGTCATCTGGGGGAGTCTCAGGGGTATGGTTCACGCCGGCGCCATAGGAGACGACCAAGCCATGGTATGTGCCCTGGAGCTGGCTCCCACACAACTGCGCATTGGCGAACACATCGCCCGCCCGCCGGAGGATATACCACGGCGCAGAAATGCACCGGAGATGGCCTTCGTTCAGGAGGGTAGGATCATTGTTGAGGTGTGGAAGTTTGACCACTAGCACCAGTATACTCGGTCAGGAGATGATATCATGCCAGCTAGGGTTATCACCATAACCTCGGGCAAGGGAGGGGTGGGCAAGACCACCGCTACCGCCAATCTGAGCGTCGCCTTGGCCCTCTCGGGCAAGCGCGTAGTGGCGATTGATGCCGACATCGGCCTGCGCAATCTTGATGTGGTGATGGGCTTGGAGAACCGCATCGTGTTCGACATCGTGGATGTAGCCGAGGGTTATTGCCGCTTGCATCAGGCCTTGATCAGAGACAAGCGCGTCCCGGAACTGCACCTTTTGCCCGCCGCTCAGACTCGCGACAAAACCGCTATCAGCCCCGAGGACATGATCCGGCTCTGCGACCAGATGCGCGACGATTTCGATTTTATTCTCATTGATTCGCCAGCCGGCATCGAACAGGGCTTCCGCAACGCCATCGCGCCGGCCGACAAGGTGCTCATC
>JACNHM010000007.1 GCA_014383605.1 Chloroflexota bacterium | reverse complement strand
TGGGCAATTCGCCAGTGATAGTGTTCGCCACCTGCCGTACCACACCCGCCTTCACGCCGACGATGGCCGCTTGCTCTGCCTCAGTCATCTCGATGATGGGCGGCCAGTGGTACTCGCCATCGTCGCCTTTCTTGCCCACCTCGTAGTCGCCGAACGGTAACACTCCGCACCGCTGCAACATCCCGATGAAGGGACGCAATATTTCCGGTTCGGCATAGGACGTTTGCCGGTATACGATCTGCCCCGCCCACTGCTTGGCGTCGTATTCGGCGGACGCTAACCGTCCCTGGGCCGAGCCGAGTAGGGTACGCTGCGGTATACCACTGGCGGCGGCTACGAGGGAGATTTCGACTTCAAATAGCCCGCGCGGGTCTACGACGGTGCTGGCTCCCACCTGTTGCGCGTCTATGCCCTCCATCATCAGGATGTGTATCTGGTCGTGCACAAACCGCCGTATCTCCTCTAACCGCTCCGTCTTCGCATCGTCAGTCTGCGACATAGCATAGTCTGAACGGTTCGTGATAACCAGCGGCGGACGCATACTCAACCATGTCGCCTCTGCCGCGCCGCCCACCAATTTCATCAGGTCGTCGAGCCGGTTGAACACTCGCTGCAAGCGCGGAGCCCCCTCCGACAAGTAAAGCGCCCGGGTCCAATGCACCTTTTCCGTACCCCTATCCTCGCGCACTTTCACGTCGTAAGTCAGCAGCAGGCCGTAGCGCCGCGATTGGGGGTCGTCCTCCCACGTTGCAATCTTGGCCCTCTCCTCGCTGAAAGCGTGGAGATAGAGCACATCCCGCTCGCTCGCCAGAGAACCGACGACGACCGGTTCACTCAGTTTCTTCGGCGTCCCATCGGCGTGTTTGTCGCGCAACCCGACGAGCAGTATCCCGTAGTGCCCGATACCGCTGAGTTTGTCGGCTTCGGACAACTTGGCCCAGACGCCCAACCGCTTAACCAGGTTATTCCACGCAATGCAGAATGGCGTGTCATCTTGCTCGTTCTGCGTGACAAGCGGCGGCTTCTTCCACGTGTCCTGCGCAGGAAGGTCTACGATGCGGGCGGCGATGTCCTGACGCTCGTATCGCTGGAGGTAGTCAGCGATGCCGAGAGTTTTGGGATAGCCCAGTGTCTCGTAGTAATCCCGGTCGCCGCCGTAGGCCGTCTGGCCCATCACTCGTGCCAGTTCGTGGCGCGTCCATCGCGCTACGTGAAAGACGAGTTCGTCTTCGGTGTAGGTTTTCTCAGCCGCACTTGTAGAAACGTCCAGGTCTGTCGTCATCTCATCGACCTCACTTCGCGTTTTTGCTTCTCACCTATTTCATCTACGTAACAGACGGCGTAGCGTCCACCGTCCATGCCGTGATCGTTTACCTTGACGGGCCTCTCCTTCACCACGCTGCCCTCCCGCGCTTGATACCACACATAGGCGGGAAATTCTTGTTCCGTGCAAGTGGGCCGCCGCGCTGCCTCGAGCCGCCTATCCACCTCGACCAGTGCAGCCCGGAACACGAACAGGCGCGGCTTGCCGTCGCCCGCCTTTCTGAGCCGCGATTGTACTGCCTGGATGCCAGGCCCGACTGATTTCCACGCCGCCACTGTAGGCACGCCGTACTTTTCCAGCGTGGCCCTGTCCTCCGCATCGTGGTCACAGACCGTCGTTTCAATCGCCTCACCTCGCGACAAGTCCACGATTTGCCTGGCGTGATCCTCTACCAACCGCTTCGTGTAGTAAATCTCCCTGTAGAGATACATCCGCCCATCGCCGTCCACAGCCCACCACTGGCAAGTAAAAGGATTCGTGTACCCAAAGTCCACCGCTCTGAGTTTGCGCCAATCGTCGGGAATGAGGAACGGCTCAACGACGTGTATCTGGCTATCGAACTGGTCGTAGACCGCGCCTTCGGCCTGTTTCCACAGGCCCAATACTAGCCGGTCTTTCAATATGCCTGTGAGTTCGCCCAGACGCTCAGCGTAACTCGCTGGATTGTGCGGGTTGTCTTTGGCGCTGCTGTAGTACGTCGCCGCGCCCTTACCGTCTATCAATCGCCGTTTTATCCAGTGTGTCGGCGCGTCGGGATTTGTCGTCAAGATGACTTGCGTCCACGGGGCCGCCACCCCCCGCATGCGAGCTAACACCTCGTTGTAATCGGTCTCGGTGAAGGCATTGGCCTCCTCCAGCCACACGATGTCCAGCCGCCCCTCGCCGCCAATAGAACGAATGGCCTCACGCTGGTCTTCGTCTCTCATTCCGCCCGCGTAGATGATGCTTCCGTTGTCGTAGAGGAAGGTTCGGTTGCCGGCCCGATACGTCACCTGCGAATGGTCGCCGATGACAGTCTGGCGCAGGAATGGGACGACGCTCTTGGCGGCGTAGGCATAGGCTTTCCGCAGTACCAGCGCCGTTGAGTTGGGATAGCGCAGGCAGAAGCCATGCACTTTCTCGCCGGCCAGTTTGGACTTGCCGCCGCCGGCGCTGCCGGTCAGTAGCAGCGTAGGCGACTTGTCCCGCCAGGGTTCTATCTGCCAGGGCAATGGCGTA
>JACNHM010000346.1 GCA_014383605.1 Chloroflexota bacterium | reverse complement strand
GCTATTCAGTTGTTAACTTACCATAAAATCGTATTGTCCGATACACTCTTCATCGCGTTTGGGGGTAAAGCCAGGCACATTGCTATCAACATCCATGTCCTTGGCGACGCGCGAATGCGCCAGAGCGTTGCCCAGACAGGCCTGAAGATATCCTTGCGATCCCAGGGAAAGAAGCCACGTTTGCAGGAGGGAAGGAGACAGGGGATAGATTTCGCTAGCAACGGAGATGAGATCGTTGACGTTGACCTCAGCAAACTGCCGGCCGACCATTCTCGATAAGGCCGCAGCTACTTCGATGACCACCGTTGAAGGAACCAAGAGGGCGTTGCTACCGCTAATGAAAGAGGCGAATAGAGTGACTGCTCTCGCATGACGACGCCTGGCAGCAGGGTTCGTCGGGACATGCAAGGCGTACACCAGGACGTTACTGTCGGCTACTATACGCACTAGTCGTACTCCTTCATTCGCATCTGTCGGATCAATTCGGTGGGCTCCGTGTCATCCAGAACCTTACCGCGCGTAGCTTCCAGGTGTTTATGATATTCCTCCACCGTCAGCCGATGCCTCACCTTTATTTTCTCTCGTTTTTTCTCCAGCTTCAGAGCCCTCTCCAAAAGCTCTACCTGCCCCTTCAGTAATTGGAGTTGCTCCTCAAGAGATAGTGTCACATCAGAAGTCATGCTTTTCACCTCTCGCAACCAACCTCAGATTCATTACCGCTCGGCCCGCACTGCTGCTACCGCTTCGGCGACTATGGCCTCAACCTCCTCCAATGGAACGTCGGCATTGCGCTCAGCCATGTCATCCAGCAGTTGGCGCAGCGAGCGGCGCGCACGCTCCCGTTCTTCAGCTTGGAAACGTTCCCACGTGTCCGCCTGCTGAACATCCACGATCATCAATTCTGGCCGGCCGAAGTACTCGACGATGACCGGCTCGCCATTGATGCGCACCCAATCACGGATTTCCCTGGTTTTGGTTCGCAGTTCCGTGGCACTAATGGTCCTGGTCATATCCCAGCCCTCCCTTTGTGTACTTTATACATGTTATACAAAGTATACAAAATTTGGGGCGGTCTGTCAAGTTGAAGACCTGATGGGTTTTCGGAAACCTGTTGCGTCTAGCGAACCTTCACCGCCGTGCCGCTGACGCAGACCATGAGCATGCCCTGGCGGATGACCTCGTAGTCAATGTCCACGCCGACTACGGCGTTGCCGTCTTTGGCGGCGGCCTCAGCGGCCATCTCCTGCAGGGCGATCTCGCGGGCCTTGCGCACTTCCTCCTCGTACTCCTTGGAGCGCCCGCCGACGATGTCGGTGATGCTGGCCAGGAAGTCGCGGCCGATGTGCGCGCCCAGGATGGCCTCGCCGGTGACGATGCCCAGGTATGCTTCGATGGGATGACCCTCAACAGTAGGTGTGGTGGTGATGATCATCGGTTCCTCCGGAACAGGAACAGGCGCGGGCACGTGCTGCGTGTTGCGTGATGCGTGACGAACACGGAACACGCAGCACGCAACACGATCTAGCATGCAGTCCGAAGGGGGCTCGGTCGGCAGACCTTCGCCCCTCGCAGCTTGCTACTCGGCCAGTCCCAGCCGCTCGCGGCGCTCGGTGAGCTGGAACTCGATCTCGTGCCGTTCCAGCACCTCGTCCATCTGCTTATCCAGCCGGCCGGCGACCATCTCCATCTCCGCCGTGGCCCGGTCCAGTCGAGAGCGGAGGCCCTCGGCGAGGCGCGCCACGTCGGTGTCGCCCGCTCCCACCAGGTCGTCCAGCGAGCGGATGGCCCGCACGCTGATCTCCTTGGAGCGTGCCAGGTCCAGCAGCGCCTGCAACTCCTCCCGCTCCTGCTTGGTGGTCGTCAGCTTGGCTTCCAGCTTCAGCTTAGCGTCCATCAGCTTCTGGTGCTCGGCGGTGAGGTTGTTGAACTGCTCCTGGTAGGCGGTGGCAGCGCGGCTGGTGGAGTTGAGCTTGCTCTGGGCCGCTACGGCCAGAGTGTCCTTGCCCTCCTGCAAGAAGAGGTCAATGTTCTTGTCCAGCTCCGCAGCCTTGGCCTTGTACTCCTCCAGCCTGCGCTTGATGGTTTTCACCTGGCCGCCGACGGTAGCCACGGCGTCTTCCAGGTCCTCCAGGTTGTCTTCGATCTGGCGGATGTATTGGTCAATGACGGCGACGGAATTCTGCCGCAGTGCCGAATCCACCATGGCGTGCAGGTTAGCCTTGATGAGGATGCCTACTTTTTCTAACAGAGATGCCATTGTTCGTAACCTCCTTCAGGTGAAGTAGACAAGTAGACAAGGAAACAAGTAGACAAGGGGGAATACAACCTTCACTTGTCACTATCGCCGGTCTTCTTGTCATCTTTGGACTTGCATGTGCAAGTTCGTCTGCATTGTAGCACGGAAATACGCGGCCGCTTGACGCGCTCCGGACATGAGGCTGACGTTGTTGGCAGACTGGTACACTGGTATATTGGTAGACTGGTGCGGTGACCAATCTACCAGTTTCCCAATCTACCGATCTACCAGCTCACCTACCCACTGACCAGCTTGTACCCCCTGCCGCGTATCGTGAGCAGGTAGCGGGGATTGCTGGGGTCCGCCTCGATCTTGGCCCGCAAGCGGCTCATCAGCTTGTCCACGCGGGCGTCGTCCACCTCGTCAATGTAATCTTCGCCCCACACCGCTTCCACGATCTGGTACTTGTCGCAGATCTTGTTGAGCCGGCCATAGAGCAGCAGGAGCAAGCGGTATTCCAGTTCCGTCAGCGTGGGCATCATGTGGCCGTTCACATAGACGTCGCCAGCGTCCACGTCCACCCAAACGCCCTGCTGCCCGGCCCGCCGCGTCACGTGCTCCCGCTGCACGAACTCGGCGAACAACCGGCAGAAGAGGGCCGGCTCCTCCTCCGAGCCGACGAGCAGCCCCTTGCTGCGCAGGGAGATCAACTCCTCCGGCGCAGGGGTGTCGCCAGGGGCGAACAGGGCCAGCAGCCCGTCCCGCTCGTCCTGGGTCAGGTCTTGCCAGATTTTGACGCATTCGGAGCGGAGGCTCGTATCCCGCTGCAGTTGTGCGGCCACCTCGCGGTGGATGAGCCACTCCTGGCTGGCGTCGCGAACCGGCTTGCCGGTCACCGGCCCCAGCACGCGGCAGACCCCTTCCAGCAGGCTCAGGTGACCGCCTGCCCATTGCAGGATGAAGGCCACATCGTTGTCACTGAAGGTCACCCCCTCGCCGGCGGCGAAGGCGGTGATGAAATCCCGGGCATCTGCTTCGCCGAACGGTTTCAGGTACCAGGTGCGGTGGGCAAACAGCTCGTTGAACTCTCCCACCGCCCGTTCGCGGCGGATCTCCGGCAGCCGCTGGTTGGTGGCCGTCACGTAGGTTGTGGTGCGGGCATAACGGTCCTTCAGGGCCCGCAAGTTGAGGAAGACCTGAGCGTCGAGGGCGGCCAGCGGATCATCGAATTCGTCGAAGAGGAGCACCAGATGGCGTTGCAGCCCGTCGTTGACCGCGGCCATGGCATGGGAAAAGCTCAGCGGCACCTGAAAGTCGCTGGCCGGCTGGGTCAGGTTGGCGTAGGCTTCCCGCACTCCGGTGAGCAGTGTTTCGGTCCCCGCCATGCGCGGCAGCGAATCCAGGAAGCAGCGCAGGATCAACTCGTAGAAGCCCTGCTCGGTCATCTCCAGCATGTGGTTGAAGTCCACGTAGACGAAGGTGATCTTCTCAGCCTGAGCTTCCAGGTGCGCCGTCTGCACTGCTGGATCCGTCAGCAAGCGCAGCAGATCCGACTTGCCGACGTTGCTCATGCCCACGATGGAGCAGCATTCCGCTTCGGCGATGCAGTCGAGGACGAAACGGACGTCGGCCTGGCGGATGTCCTTGTTCATGACTTATCTCCTCACGTATCCGGTTCAAAGGTTCGAAAGTTCGCAGGTTCAAGGTTCGTGAGTTCTCACGTCCTCTGGCGGAACTTGAAACCTTCGAACCTGAAACCTGCAACCCATCTTAGCGCCTGCGCCTCTTTTTCTTGCGTCGGGGGGCTTGAGCCGCCGGCGCGCCGGCCTTGCTCTGTTGAGCCTGCGGCGCTCCCTCTCCCTGCATGTCCTGGCGCATGTGGCAGTACTTGTACTTCTTGCCGGAGCCGCACCAGCAAGGGTCGTTGCGTCCGGGGCGATCACCAGCGGCGCGGGCCGGCTGCGGCGCGCTGCTGCCGTCGCCGCCGGGGCGCACAGCGCGCATCGGCCGCACCGGCTGGCGCATCAGCATGGCGTGGTAGATGGCGTACACGACGTCGTGCTGGATCTCGCCCATCAGATCCACGTACATCTCGTGCGCCTCGCGCTTGTAGGCCACCAGCGGATCCTGCTGCCCGAAGGCGCGCAGGCCGATGCCTTCCCGCAGGGCGTCGAGATCGGTCAGATGGCGCACCCAGCGGTTGTCCACAGCCTGCAGCATGACCAGTCGCTCAATGCGGCGCATGTCTTCGCTGCCCACCCGCGCTTCCTTTTGCGCGTAGGCGGCGTGGGCGCGCTCCACCAGGTCAGCAAGGATGTCCTTGCTGGAAAGCTGCGCCCAGGCGGTGGCGATGTGGCGCGGCAGCGTGTCCGGCGGGAAGATGGGGGTCACGGCGCTGGCCAAGGCGTTCAGATCCCACTCCTCCCTGTCCGGCGCGGCGGTGAAGGTGTTGACCAGGCTGGCCAGTTCTTCCTCGATCATGTCCAGCACGGTGGGCTTCATCGTCGGCTCGCTGAGGATCTTGCGCCGCTGGGCGTAGATGATCTCCCGCTGCTTGTTGACCACGTCGTCGTACTCCAGGACGTGCTTGCGGATGTCGAAGTTGTGCCCTTCCACTCGTTTCTGGGCGCTCTCAATGGACCGGGAGACCAGGTCGTGTTCGATGGGGATGTCCTCGTCCAGGCCGAGGCGATCCATCATGCTGGCCACGCTCTGCCCGCCGAAGCGGCGCATGAGGTCATCTTCCAGCGAGACGTAGAAGCGGGAGGAGCCGGGGTCGCCCTGGCGTCCGGAGCGGCCACGCAACTGGTTATCAATACGCCGCGCCTCGTGGCGCTCGGTGCCCAGCACGTGCAGGCCGCTCAACTCCAGCACCTTCTGCTTGTCCTGCTCGCATTCGGTTTTGGCCTCGGCCAGCGCCTCCTGCCACACCTCCGGCTCCAGGGCCATCAGGTCGTGACCCTGGCGGCGCAGTCGCTCGCGGGCCATCCCTTCCGGATGGCCGCCCAGCAGGATGTCCACGCCGCGGCCGGCCATGTTGGTGGCGATGGTCACCGTGCCGGAGCGCCCGGCCTGGACGATGACCTGTGCCTCCTTCTCGTGCTGCTTGGCATTGAGCACCTGATGGCGGATGCCCCTGCGATCGAGCAGGCCCGAAAGGTATTCGGAGGTCTCGATGGCCACGGTGCCCACCAGCACCGGCCGCCCCATGCGGTATAATTCTTCGATCTCCTTGACGATGGCCCGGAACTTGGCCTGCTGGGTCTTGTACACCACGTCGGGGTATGCCACGCGGATCAGCTCCAGGTGCGTGGGAATGACCGTCACATCCAGGTCGTAGATCTTGCCGAACTCCTCGGCCTCCGTGACCGCCGTGCCGGTCATGCCGGCCAGCCGGTGGTACATGCGGAAGTAGTTCTGGAAGGTGATGGTGGCCAGGGTCAGGCTCTCCCGCTGCACGCGCACCCCTTCCTTGGCTTCGATGGCCTGGTGCAGCCCCTCCGAGTAGCGGCGCCCGTGCATCAGCCGGCCGGTGAACTCGTCCACGATGATCACCTCGCCGTCCTTGACAATGTAGTCGCGGTCGCGCCTGTACAGGGCGTAGGCGCGCAAAGTGTTGTCCAGGTAAGGCGTCATATGGAAGTTCTCGGGGGAGTAGAGGTTGTCCAGGCCCAACGCTCTCTCGATCTTGGCAATGCCTTGCTCGGTGAGCGTGGCTACCTGCACTTTCTCGTCCACGATGTAGTCGCCGCTCTCGTCCTCTTCGCGGCCGAGGTGCAGGCTGGGCACCAAGCGGGCAAAGGTGCGGTAGTGGTCTGCCGACTCCTCGGCGGCGCCGGAGATGATGAGCGGCGTGCGTGCTTCGTCAATGAGGATGTTGTCTACCTCGTCCACGATGGCGTAGTACAACTCCCGCTGCGCGCACTGCGACAAATCCATCACCATGTTGTCCCGCAGGTAGTCGAAGCCGAACTCGTTGTTGGTGCCGTAGGTGATGTCGGCGGTGTACGCTTCTCGCCGCTGCACAGGGCGCAGGTGCTGGTAGCGGTCGTCGGCGGCAGGATAGTCGGAATCGTAGAGGAAGGAACCCAGGCGGGGATCGGCTGCCGCCGACTGGATCACGCCCACGCTCACGCCCAGCAGGTGATAGATGGGGCCCATCCACTGCACGCCGAACTTAGAGAGGTAGTCGTTGGGCGTGACCAGGTGGGCGCCTCGCCCCAGCAGTCCGCTGAGGTAGAGGGGAAGGGTGGCCACCAGCGTCTTGCCCTCGCCGGTCTTCATCTCGGCGATCTTGCCCCGGTGCAGCACGATGCCGCCGACGAGTTGCACGTCGTAAGGGCGCATGCTGACGGTGCGGCGGGCGGCCTCGCGCACGGCAGCGAAGGCGCGGGGCAGCAGCTCGTCCAGCACTTCCCGCTCTTGTGCTTTGAGCTGCCTGTCCAGTTGCTCGAACTGCATGCGCAACTGCGGTTGCCGATCCTCGTCCTCTTCCTGTTCCCAGGCGGCCCGTTTCTCGGCCACGCTGGCGCGCAGATCGCCCGTGCGCTCGGCGATGATGGCCTTGAACTCATCCGTCAGGGCGCGCAGTTCGGCATCGGAGCGGGCCTGCATCTCCGGCTCCAGCGCGTTGATCTCGTCCACCAGCGGCTGCAACCGCTGTATCTCTCGCTCGTGGGGGTCACCCACCACTTTTTTCAGTAAGCCGCGAAACATGAAAACACCTCTGAAGGCTTCGTTGCCATAAGGATTCTACGATCAAGGGGTTCCAAGGTTGCAGGTTCTGAAGTTTCAGGTTCGTAAGCAGAGCCTGAAACCTGTAAACCCGGAACCTGAAACTGCTACTGCATGACATTATACATCAATCGGCCCCTCTGCCCAAAGAGCTTGGCGCGGTTTCCGCAAGTTCAAAGGCTATGGTATAATTTACTTGCTCAACCACTGGCATTGAGGAGGAAGCCGTGTTGATCAACCTCAGAGAGTATCACCGACCGCACGATCTGCAGGAGGCGCTGCACCTGTTGCGCCGCCCACGACCCCGCACCGTGCCCCTGGCCGGGGGCAGCACCCTCATCGGCTCCGGCGACCGCGCCGTGGAAGCGGTGGTGGATCTGCAGAATCTGGGCCTGCGTTACGTGAAGACGGAACCGGACTCGCAGGCTGTGCTGCTGGGCGCTATGGCCACGCTGGCCGATGTGAGTCGTTCCGATGGTGTGCGGCGCATCTACGGAGGCATCGTCGCCGAGGCCGCACATCGTTCCGCCGGCAGCGTGCTGCGCAACCAGGCCACCGTCGGCGGCGCGGTGGCTGTAGCTGACCCCGCTGACGAGCTGCTGGTAGCGCTCCTGGCCTGCGACGCGCAGGTCACCATCCACGCACCGGACGCGACCCGCTTGCCGTTAGCCGAGTTTCTGGCCCGGCGAGAGGAGCTGCTGTCTGCCCATGCTCTGATCACGGAAGTGGCCATCAGTCTGCCACGGGGGCAAACGGGCGCGGCGCTGCAGCGGGTTGCCCGCACTGCCGCCGATGTGCCTATCGTCTGCGCCGCGGCGGTGTTGAGCGCCGACGGGGGGACGTGTACCGCCGCCAGGCTGGCCCTGGGCGGCGTGGCGGCGAGGCCGCTTCGTCTGCCCGAAGTGGAGGCGATGCTGGTCGGTCAGGCCCTGAGCACGGAACTGATCGGGGCCGCGGCTGAGAGGGTCACTGAGCTTGTCGAACCCACAGGTGACTTCCGAGGCAGCGCGGCCTACCGCCAGGCCATGGCCGGCGTGCTGAGCGGAAGGGCGTTGGGCCAGGCGCTGGCGCGCCTGACGTAGCCCGGCGGCGCGACTGATGAGCACACGCGCAAGGACGGCGGTCGCCGTGATCGTGATCGTCGCCGCGGGGCTGGTGGGGTGTGGGCCGCTGGCGGAGACGCCGTCGGCCACGCCGAGGCCAACCAGCGTGCCGACGAACACACCCACGGCTATGCCCTCGGCCACGAGCACCGCGACGCCGTCGCCGACGGCTACTCGTGTTCCGCCGACTGACTTGCCGCCAACGGCAACGGCGACGCCCACGGCCGCGGCAACCGCGACGCCAACGCCGACGGCTACCCTTGTGCCGCCCAGCGAAACGGCGACGGCGACGCCCACCGAAACGGCGACGGCGACGCCCACCGAAACGGCGACGCGGCCTGCTCCGACGGCCACGCTGGAGAGTACACCGGCAGAAGGCCCGGCTGACCCGGCGCTGGCGGAGCTGGCCGGCATGATCAACCGGGCCCGACGCCAAGCCGGCCTGGACGGCCTGGCCTGGTCGCCGGAACTGGCAGAGGCCGCGGCGATACACGCCCAGGACATGGGCGACCACGGCTTCGTCAGCCACACCGGCTCCGACGGGTCGGACGTGGTCACCAGGATGGAGCGTGCCGGCTACACGCCGACGTGGAGCGGCGAGATCATCGCCTGTGTGTCGGGTGGTTACCAGGCGGCGTTCGATTGGTGGTGGAACAGCGAGCTCCATCACAACACCATGCTGGGCACGGCCTACCAGGACTTTGGCATAGGCAGTGCGCCAGCCCGCATCGGACAGGCCTGCTTCGCGGTCGTATTCGGCAGACGATGACCACCCTGTCCAGGAGGTTGCGACCGGGTTCCCGGCCAGGAACTTTGTTGCGCATGTCCACTTGTCCGTGGAGGAGAGTTGCAAAGATGCAGATTCGCTTCTCACTGAACGACGAAGAGCAGGACTGGGACGTCAGACCTAACGAGACGCTGCTGGACGCGCTGCGGCGGCACGGCATCTTCGGCGTCAAGCACGGTTGCGAGACGGGGGAGTGCGGCGCCTGCACCGTGCTGCTCGACGGCCAGCCGGTGGCCTCCTGTGTCACGCTGGCGGCGCAGGCCGCAGGCCACGCGGTCACTACCATCGAGGCGCTGGGCGAGTACCCCGAAAAAGGCTGGAAACCGACCCAGGATCTGCATCCGCTGCAGAAGGCTTTCGCCGCCAACGGGGCCATCCAGTGCGGCTACTGCACGCCGGCCATGATCCTGGCCGCCAAAGCGCTGCTGGACGGTAATCCCAACCCCAGCGAGGCCGCGGTGCGGGACGCCCTCTCCGGCACGCTCTGCCGCTGCACCGGCTACGTCAAGCCGGTGCAGGCGGTGCTCGACGCCGCGGCGGAGCTGCGCGGCGAGACGATCATTGAGTTGAAGACACCGCTTGCCGCGCCGCCGGGCCTCTTCCGGCCGCCGCAGGAAACAGGGCCGCCGCCCGTGCCGCCGAAGCCAGCCGCTGCCGCTCCTCCGATTGCCGAGCCTTATCCGCTGACCATCACCGAGACGAAGCTGGAGGTGCGCGTCGCCCAGGAGACCCGCCCGGAGACGACCTACGTGGGCCGGCCGGAGGTGAAGGTGGATGCGGTCAAGCTGGCGCTGGGCAAGCCGGTCTTCGCCGCCGACGTGGAGATGCGCGGCCTGCTGGTGGGCAAGGTCTTGCGTTCGCCCCATGCTCACGCGCACATCATCCGCATTGACGCCTCCAGAGCGCGGGCGCTGCCGGGCGTGCACGTCGTGCTCACCTGGCAGGACGTGCCCCGCGTCGTGCACAGCACCGCCGGGCAGTCCGATCCTATCCCGGGGCCGCTCGACTTCTTCAGCCTGGATCACAAGGTGCGCTTCGTCGGCGACCGCGTGGCCGCCGTGGCCGCCGAGACGGAGGAGATCGCCCAGCGGGCGCTGGAGCTGATCGCGGTGGACTACGAGGTCCTGCCGGCCATCCTCGACCCGCGGGAAGCGGAGCCGCCCGACCGCCGCTCGCCGGTGGCCGCGGTCTTCGCCCGTGATAAGGTAGGGGCGATCCCTTGCGGTCGCCCTTCTGGGCAGGCTTCGTCCCGAGGCTCAGCCCGAGGGGCGCAAGGCCTGCCCCTACCCCAAGAGACTGAGCAGACAGAATTCCCCATCATCCACGACGAGCCGGAGTACGTGCCCTTCGACGAGTGCGATCCCCGCCGCAACCTGGCGGCAGCCATCCGCATTGACCTGGGGGACGTGGACGCGGCCATGCAGGAAGCTGACCACGTTTTCGAGGGGGAGTACAGCGTGCCGCGGGTGCAGCAAGCGCCCATCGAGCCCTTCGTCTGCGTCACCTGGTGGGACGAGGACGACCGGCTGGTCATCCGCACCAGCACGCAGGTGCCCTTCCACATCCGGCGCATGCTGGCCCCCGTGCTGGGATTGCCCATCAAGCGCATTCGGGTGATCAAGCCGCGCATTGGCGGTGGCTTCGGCAACAAGCAGGAGGTGATGCTGGAGGACATCTGCGCCCACCTGACCATCGCCACGGGCCGCCCGGTGCGCATGGAATACACCCGCGAGGAGCAGTTCGTCGCCTCCACCTCGCGCCACCCCATGCACATCAGGATGCGCACCGGCGTGATGGCCGACGGCACCATCGTGGCTAACGAGATGCTCGTCCTTTCCGACACCGGCGCTTACGGCAACCACGCGCTGACGGTCACCGGCAACACGGGACACAAGGCCATGTCGCTCTACGACGTGCCCAACATCCGCTTCCACGCCGACATTGTCTACACCAACCAGCCGACGTCGGGGGCCTACCGCGGCTACGGCGTGCCGCAGGGCTTCTTCCCCCTGGAGACGCACATGGAGCGCATCGCCCGCGAGCTGGGGCTCGACCCGCTGGTATTCCGCTTGCAGAACGCCGTCAAGCCGGGTGCCGAGCATCCCATGAGCAAGGTGTGGAGTGAGGGCCGCGAGGCGCACGGGGAGATCATCCGCACGTGTGCGTTGGAAGAGTGTGCGCGAGTAGGCGCGGAGGCATTCGGGTGGCAGTGGGGAGCAAGGGAGCAGAGGAGCAAGGGAGCAAAGGAGCAGGGGAGACAGGCTGCCCCTCCGCTCCTCCGCTCCTCCGCCCCCCTACTCAAGGGTCAGGGCGTGGCGCTGGTCATGCAGGGCACGGCCATCCCCAACCTGGACATGGGCGCGGCCAGCATCAAGATGAATGACGATGGCAGCTTCAACTTGCTGGTGGGGGCCACTGACCTGGGCACCGGTTCCGACACGGTGCTGACGCAGATGGCCGCCGAGGTGCTGGGCTGCCCGCCGGAGGACTTCATCACCTATTCCTCGGACACCGACTTCACGCCCTTCGACAAAGGGGCCTACGCTTCCAGCACGACCTACATCAGCGGCGCGGCGGTGGTGCGTGCCGCGCAGCAGGTGGCCGAGCAGACGCGGGCGGTGGCCGCCCGCATGCTGAACGCCGAGGAAGAGGCGGCTCCCAGCCGCCGGGTCGAACCCTACGAGATTACGCTGGAGGAGCGGCGCGCCTGGGCGCCCGATGGCCGCAGCGTCACCTTCGCCGAGATTGCTCTCAACTCGCTGCACCACGCGCAGCAGCATCAGATCATGGGCAGCGGCTCCTGGGTCAGCCCGGACAGCCCGCCGCCCTTCGCCGCGCAGTTTGCCGAGGTCACCGTGGACACCGAAACGGGCCAGGTGACGGTGGACAAGCTGGTCATGGCCCTCGACTGCGGTGTCATCGTCAACCCGGCCACGGCCAGCGGCCAGGTGGAAGGGGGCATGACCCAGGCGCTGGGCTATGCGCTGTGCGAGGAGATGGTCTTCGACGACGCCGGGCGGTTGATCCCCACCGACTTCGGCGCGTATCACATCTTCCGCGCTGACGAGATGCCGGAGATGCAGGTGATCTTCGTGGAGACCTTCGAGCCGACGCATCCCTTCGGCGTCAAAGCCGTGGCCGAAATCCCGCTGGACGGTGTGGCGCCGGCAGTGGCCAACGCCGTCTACGATGCTACCGGCGTGCTCATTCCCAGCATCCCGCTGCTGCCGGAGAAGGTTTGGCGGGCGCTGCAGAGTTTGATATAGTCGAGGAAAGTGAACAGTGCTTTTGAAATTCTTGACTTTGAGGAGGGGGCACTGGGTCCGTTGGGTTGGATTATCGGAGAATAGCGCTATAATGCTGCACGGTATCCGAGAGCAAATCTATCGGAAGGAAACCGATGCAGCAATTACAACAACGCCATTGCCCTACGTGCAACTCGAAAAACTTCAGCCGCCACTGCACCTACACA
>JACNHM010000008.1 GCA_014383605.1 Chloroflexota bacterium | reverse complement strand
ACAAGTATCTCGCTCATCTCGTCGGGGGTAAGCTTGATCGGATTGCCCTTCATGCTGCTGGAAACGGAAGCTTTCTCGATCAGGGCCGGGAAGTCTTCCTCCGTCACCCCGTAGGAGGCCAGCGAGGGAATCTGCAGCGCCTGGCACAGTTCCCCCACCCAGGCGACGCCATCGTCGGCGGTCGCCCTCTCATTCCCGGTCAGGAAACGGGCGATCTCGTCATAGCGCCGCAGCGCTTCGCTCTCTGGGGATCGCTCCTGCAGAGCGCGCACGTTGACCGCCATCACGTGGGGCAGGAGACTGGCACACACCGCGCCGTGGGGCGCGGGGAACATGCCTCCAATCGGCCCAGCGAAACCGTGCGCCGCCCCCAGCCTGGCGTTGGCCAGAGCCAGCCCACCGAAGAGACTGGTCAGCGCCATATCCTCCCGGGCCGCCGCATCGTCACCGTGTTTGGTTCGGCCCTGCTCACCACAAGCGTAAGCCCGGCGAAGCGAGCGGGCCGCGCGGCGCATCCCCTCCCGGCACAAGGCGTCCGTCAGCGGGTTGGCCCGGTTGGAGACGTAGGGTTCCATGACCTGCGTGAGGGCGTCCAGACCAGTGCTGGCCGTCACCTGCGGCGGCATACTGTGGGTGAGTTCGGGATCCACCAGCGCCAGGCACGGCAGCATCAGCGGGCTGCGCAGGCTGGCCTTCACCCGGTGTTCGGGCGAGAGCAACACCGCGTTGCAGGTTACCTCGGCGCCGGTGCCCGCTGTGGTAGGGATGGCGACGTAGGGCGCTGAAGGTAGGATGAGCGGCTGCCCCTGTCCGACGACTTCGAGATAATCGTCTGGATCGCCGCCGTTGGTCAGCAGGGCAGCGATCGCCTTGCCGGTGTCCAGGGCGCTGCCCCCGCCGAAGCCGATGACCAGATTGCAGCCCGCTTCCCGCGCCCGTTGAGTGCCCAGGCGAGCCACCTCGGTGGTCGGCTCACCGGCCACGGAAAAGGTGACGGCCTCAATCCCCTGCACGGCCAGCAAGTCGAGCAGCGGCGCAGCGCGCGCCGGCGTGCGGCCCGTCACCACCAGAGCGCGGCTCCCCATCTCCGCCGCCAGCGGCCCAATCTCCTGCAGCGTCCCCGCCCCGAAGATGATGCGCGTGGCCGTGGCGAATTCAAAGCGCATGAGTTCCTCCTGAGATAGACAAGCTCGTAGTGGCCGCTTTAGCGGCTTTCCGAACCGCTGAAGCGGTTACTACGAGCACTTTGCCCTCCGCTTATTCGCGTCAACAAAAACCCGGCTTCTTACCCCCACCCCGCGTCATCGGGAAAGACATTGGCGTACTTCACACTGTGGCGCGGCTCGGTCATCATCTCCGCCACCGTATCCCGCCATTTCTGGTAGTGGGCCGTTTCCTTGTGTCTGGCCGGATCATCCGGTGTGCGATAGACCTCCACCAGCACGAAGCGGGTCGGGTCATCCAACTGCTGGATCACGTCGAAGCGCGCAATCCCAGGCTCCTGCACGCTATGGCGGGCGTTCTCCAGCGTCGCCTCACGAAAGGCTTCAACGAATTCGGGCTTGACGTGTACATGCACGTGGACGATGAACATGATGGCTCCCTCCTTCAGATCTGCTAAGAGAGGACAACAGTCCCCGATCCCAAAGTGTAAAACGTGATGCGTGATCAGGGTAGAGGGACGTTACGAATCACGCTTCACGTTTCAGCCTCGGCTGCTCCAACGCTCGATCAAATGCGGCTTCAACTCCTCGAATGTTCGGGCCTGAGCCTGGATCACCTCCCGCTCAAATGTAGCGCTGTCCATGTCCCGGCTCGCCACCACCAACCCCGCCGTGCGACCATAGTACAGCGGGGTCATGCTGTCAATGACGGCATCCTCGTCCAGACCGCTCCTGTTGTAGGCCACCGCAAAATCGAAGACGATGGGCGCCCACTGCTGGGCGGTGAACTGGTAGGCGTCGTCGGGCTGGGCCAAGATGGCCTCGAGGGCCGCCCGGTTCTTCGCCGAAAGCACTCCATCCCAAACCTCGCCCCACTCCTCCTGCCCCGCTCTCAGCCTCTCGATCATCGCCGACGGGGTTACGGGCACCGGCTCGGGCTCCACCTCCTTCGCCTCGCCGTAGATGGGAGTGGGCTGGCTGCCCGTCACCTGCTTCCAGTTGGTCTCGTATTTGGCCATCATCCCGAACAGCGTCCCCACCACCTGGCGGAACATAGGGCCCAACGCCGCCGCCGGGTCTTTGGCGTCGTGGATCTTGGCCCCCAGGTTGGTCTGGCTGATCCGAGCCCCGGCGTTGATGGCCGTGGTCGTCATCCAGATGTCAATGCCGAAGCGAGCCACATCGGTCTCCCACACGTCCTGGCCCAGGTAGTGGTTCAGCAGACCGCTTGAGAAGCCGAAGTCCCCACCGATGGGCTGGCGGATGTCCAGGCCGTAGAGCATGCGGGTCATGGGATAGCAGATGTTGTTGGTGATGGTGCCGTCGTATTTGTGGCGGATGTAGAAGGGGGTCACGTAGCCGTAGCCCTCTTTGACGATAGG
>JACNHM010000009.1 GCA_014383605.1 Chloroflexota bacterium | reverse complement strand
CTAAGACATAGCTCATGAGTTGTTTCTGGACGTTCGCGTACACTTGGACGAAGCACTCGGTCATGATGTGTAGCCGCATCTTGATGGCGTAGTCGGTTTTGTCCACGGTGGAAACCCGACGGATGAAGGCCCATCCAGAGGCAATCTCTCGGACGTGCCGTTCGAAGTCGTCTGCTCTCACTGGCTACCTCGTAACTCCTTCAACCGTCGTTGCATGGTCTTGATGCCGTCCACGGCCAAGTCCCAATCCTGGTGGTCACTCTCCACCTCAAAGGAATAGCCCAGCTTTTTGACCATCCCATTGGCCTCGAATTCCTCCAGCGACATACCATACTTTTCGCGGAAGACGCGGTCGGTGAGTTGGTGTCGCGCCAGCCGTCGCCGGATCTCGTACTCAGCCAGACGAGTCAGCTTGACTTCCAGGGTTTCACCTGGCTCCAACTCGTTAATCACACCTATCACTTTGTCAGAGATTGCTGTTACCTGCATGAGTGGCTGCTCCATTCCTTCCCCCTTCTTCTGCTTTCCTCAGCCCGCACAGCAGGGTGGTCTACCTCTTTTGTGTTGATGCCCTTTCTTCACCGCAGAGCACGCGGAGCACGCAGAGATTCTTTGATTTTCTCGGCGTGCTCGGCGGTCTCCGCGGTTGAAAAGTGGTCGAAACTGGCGTCAACACGGTTAGGGAAGACTGCCCACAGCAGCAATCGCTTAGAAAGTTTAAGAATTCATTAGGATAACGATTGCTTTCCCGCTGGCCGAGACTGCTTGTTGGTAGTCGCCAGCTATTATAGCACACGGTTGTCCAGCAAGCAAAGGAAGCATCCGGCCCGGCTGACCCCGCTCGAATGATGGCGGATTTCGGAATGCGGATTGCGGAATATTCCGCATTCCGCAATCTGCAATCCGCAATAGTATGGCTTTCCCCACACCAACTGTCAAACTCTCCCGACAGACAAACGCCCAGACCCGTGTTACAATAGATTGGGATAACGTGCTCTGTTGAGCACAGCCCGCCATCGCCGTGCTGACTGGCGTTCGTCCCTCGTCCTTCGTCATCTTTCGTCTTTCGCCTGTCGGCAGCCGAAAGGAGCATCATGACCAGCACATCCATCACCACAGCCCAACCCGCCATCCTCATCGTCGAGGATCACGACGCCGTGCGCCGGTCGCTGCGAGACTGGCTGGAGGTGGTCTTTCCCCAATACCGGGTCGTCGAAGCCGCCAGCGGCGAGGAAGCCATCGTCGTGGCCCAGGCCGACGCGCCGCGCCTGGTCATCATGGACATCAACCTGGCGGAGATGAACGGCATCGAAGCCACGCAGCGCATCAAGGCCATCGTGCCCGCCGCCCCGGTGGTCATGTTGACCATCCACGAAGACCAGGCCTACCGCGCCGACGCCGCCGCCGCCGGGGCCAGCGCCTACGTGCTGAAGCGGCAGATGCATACCCAACTCCTGCCCACGCTGCGGGCGTTGCTGGCAGCCCAGGATACGTGAAACGTGATGCGTGGTGCGTGCTCCGCATTCCACGCTGACCACACCCCGTGCCCAAGGTAGGAAGAAAACGCCGATGATGGAAAACAAACCTGCTGTGCTGATCGTAGATGACGACGAGGGCATGTGCCGCACCCTGAATCTGCTCCTGCAGTGGAAAGGCTACCAGCTAGCCACGGCGGGGACGGGAGAGGCCGCCCTGGCCCTGGCTCGCCAGCGCTTCTTCAACGTCGCCCTGGTGGATATCCGCCTGCCGGACATGACGGGCACCGATCTGCTGGCGCAGTTGAAGAAACTGCACCCCGACCTGGAAGTGCTGCTCATCACCGGCTACGCCACGCTGGACAGCGCCATGCATGCCGTGGCCGAAGGGGCCTACCACTATCTCAGCAAGCCGCTCAACGTAGACGTGCTGTTGGCCGCCATCAGGGAGGCCCTGGAAAAGCAGCGCCTGACGATCAAGAACAGGGAACTGTTGCAGGAGGTTCAGCAAGAACTGGCGGAGCGTCGGCGGGCCGAGGAAACCTTGGCCAGAGAACGCAATCTGCTGCGCACCCTGATAGACAACCTGCCAGATGCCATCTACGTCAAAGACACCGCCAGCCACTTCGTGATCGCCAACACGGCGCTGGCGCAGCTCATGGGAGCCGCCACGCCAGGAGAGCTCCTGGGAAAGACGGACGCCGACTTTTATCCCCAGGAACTGGCCGCACAGTATCAGGCCGACGAACAGGAGATCATCCGCACGGGCCAGCCGTTGATCGGCCGAGAGGAACCCCTCATGGACCTGGCGACGGGCAAGGCGGGATGGCTTTCCACGAGCAAAGTGCCCCTGCGCGATAGCCAGGGAGAGATCGTGGGCCTCGTGGGCATCGGCCGCGACGTCACCGCGCCCAAGCAGGCATATGAGGCATTGCAGGAAAGCCTGGCCGACCTGGCCCGTTCCCACAAGGAACTCGAGCGCTTCGCCTACGTTGCCTCGCATGATCTGCAAGAGCCGCTGCGCATGGTGACCAGCTACGTGCAACTGCTGGCGCGGCGCTACCAGGGCCAGC
>JACNHM010000010.1 GCA_014383605.1 Chloroflexota bacterium | reverse complement strand
TGGTTGGGACCACCGAGGGTGACTGGGATACGGCCGCCGTCCGGGGTACAGCTACCAGCAATGGCTATGGCGGCCACTTCACCAGCGCCAACAGCACCGGCGTTATCGCATACGGCTACGAAGGGCTGCACGCCGAGGCCACCTCGGACGCGGGGTATGGTGTGCATGGTGTGGGTGTGCAGGGTGCTGGGGTTCAAGGCGATAGCACCTTTGGCTATGGCGTGTCAGGCAGTGGCCAATTGGGGGGCGTGTTTGGCACCAGCACCTCCTGGGGTAACGGCGTAGAGGGTAGAGTTGAGTCCGGCACCGGCGTCCTTGGCGTCAGCACCTCCGGTGAAGGCGTAGTGGGCAACAGCGTGACCGGCGTGGGCGTCTATGCCAACACTGGCAGCGGGATGGCAGCCGTGCTGGGGGAGGGCCCGAAAGGGGTGTACGGCAAGGGCAGCGCCGACGGTGGCGAGGGGGTCCTCGGTGAGGGCCTGGGCCAGTTGACGGAAGGGGTGCTGGGATCCAGTGCCTATGCTCACGGCGTTGGCGGGTATTCCAGTGGCACGAACGGGGGCCTGGCTATCGGCGTGTACGGCCAGACCAATGCGACCTGGGGGCTCGCCACTAACCAGAACCTCTACGTCGGGGGCTCCTGCACCGGTTGTACCATCGTCTTCGTCGGGCAGAACGGAGATACCGCCCCACTGGAGGTGGGGGACGTGGTGGCCATCAGCGGCATCGCGCCGCCACTGAAGGGGCAGCAGACGCCCATCCTGCAGGTGCGGCGAGCCACGGCAGCCGGCGGAGGTGCCCTTGGCGTCGTCCAGGCCCGGGCTTCCGTCACCGCCACGGAGACACCCATTCTGGGCGGTGATTCCGATCAAACCGTCACTGTAGAGATGCCCGGCCTCGCTCCAGGCACCGTGGCTCCCGGTGACTACCTGTTCGTCGTGGTGCAGGGTCTCGTTCAGGTGCGAGCCGACGCCTCCTCAGGCGCCATCGAGGTCGGCGACCCGGTTGGACCAGTCGCCCTCCCCTCGCCCTCTGGGAGAGGGGCCGGGGGTGAGGGAGGCACCGTGTACAAGCTCGACCAGGACACGCCAGCAGCTTCAGTGCTGGGCCGCGCCCTGGAATCGCTGGACAAGGGGACTGGACTCATCTGGGTACTGGTCCTCGGGTGATAGGGGGTGGACGATGAAGCCAAGAAAGTTTGTCCCCATTGGTGCTTTGCTGCTGGCAGCCGTCGTCCTGACCACAGGCGCTCTGGCACGCTCCGCGGCCGATTTCGACCTGTGGTGGCACGTCATCGCCGGCGGGGGCGGCCATGCCTCATCGGCGGACTACATCCTGGACGGCAGCATCGGCCAGCCAGCCGACGGCTGGCTGAGCAGCGCGGGCTACCGGCTCAGCGCTGGCTTCTGGCCGGGCATCGGCGCAGAATCCCCCACGCCCACACCGACAGGTACCCTGCCGCCCACATCAACACCGACGGCAACAGCTACACCGACGGTCACGCCGACCGGGCCGCCAGGCCTGGTCGTCAACACCACTGACGACGTGGACGACGGTACGTGCAACGCGGCCCACTGCTCCCTGCGGGAGGCCCTCGCAGCCGCTGGTAGCCATCCTGGCCCCGATACCATCGCTTTCAACATCCCCACGACGGATCCCGGCTATAACCCGGCGACAGGCGTGTGGACCGTCCAACCCACTACTGGTTACAGCGTGCCCTCGGGCACAACCGTGGATGGCACGATCGCGACCGCGCTTGCTGGTGAGGGGAACGCCCCGCGACCGGGGATCGAGATTGATGGAACCACCCTGGCTCAGTTGGGCATTACCGGCTTGTGGCTGTATGACGGTGTCACACTGCGTGGCCTGGCGGTCAATCATTTCCAATATGGCATCTGGGTTGCCAGCGCCAATGTGACCGTCGAAAGCTGTTACGTTGGCACCGATCCGACCGGCATCTCGGCCAAGCCCAATGGGATAGACGGGATCCTGCTTGCTAATGGAGCGACCGGTGCGGTCATTCAAGACAACCTGCTCTCGGGCAATAATGGCAGCGGCATCCGCATGTTCGGCGAGACCACCACAGGCAACACGCTGCGGAACAACCGCATCGGCACCAACGCCGCCGGAACAGCGGCCCTGCCCAACGGCAGCGATGGGATCCGGCTGCATGCCAGCGCTCACGACAACACCATCGAACAGAACTTAGTCTCTGGAAACAACGGGATTGGCGTCCACCTTCTCGATGCTGGAACGAACAGTAATATCGTCAGGAACAATCGCATCGGCATAGATGCTGGCGGAACGGTAGCCCTGCCCAATGGGAGTTTCGGCGTGGCCCTGTTCAACGGTCCGCAGAACAACGTGGTTGGACCAGGTAACCTGGTGGCTTACAACGGCCTGGACGGGGTCCTGGTCGATGGTGCCGGCAGCTTCACCAGCACCGTGGGCAACACCATCACTGCCAACAACATCACCGCCAATGGGCGTCGGGGCATCTACAACTTCCGCGGAGGCAACACGGGGCTGACACCACCCACCATCACCAGCG
>JACNHM010000400.1 GCA_014383605.1 Chloroflexota bacterium | reverse complement strand
CGGAGGCTGATGGTCAGGAAGGCGTGGATCGAAGCCAGAAGCCCGCCGACGATGACTCCCGTCGCCACCCCGGCCCACGCGTTCCCAGTCCTGTAGGCGGCGGCGAAAGCGGACACCGCCCCCATGATCATCATTCCCTCCACCCCCAGGTTGAGTATCCCCGACCGCTCGGTGTAGATCTCGCCGACGGTGGCGTACACGAGTGAAGTCCCGGCCCGAACGGTGACGGCCAGGATGGAACCGAGAAGTGCGATCATCCTTCTACTCCTCCATGCTCTCTTGCCATGCTTCTCTCTCCCCCAAAGTTGGGGGAGGGTCGGGGTGGGGGCTGCTCCCCGTTCGCCGCTCCAGGCGGATGCGATACTTGGTGAAGAGATCACCACCCAGTACGAAGAAGAGGATGGCTCCCTGCAATACCAGGGCCACCGCTGCGGGGAGCTGCATAGTGATCTGGATCTGATCGCCGCCCACCAGGAGCCCGGCCAATAGGATGGCGACCACCAACACCCCCCAGGGATTCAGCTTGCCCAGCCAGGCCACGATGATGGCAGTGTAGCCGTAGCCCACCGTCAGCCCCTTCTGCAGACGGTGGGAGATGCCGGCCACCTCGGACATCCCCGCCAGACCGGCCAGCCCCCCGCTGAGGACCATCACCAGGATGACGTTGCGCACGATGTTGATGCCGGCGTAGTTCGCCGCTGTGGGGTTCTCGCCGATCACCCGGATCTCGTAGCCCCACTTGGTGTGCTTCATGATAACCCAGATGAAGATGGTAGCCACCACAGCGAAGGCCAGCCCCAGGTGGAACCGGGTGCCGGGCAGACGCGGCAGCCAGGCTGCTTTGGAGAACTGCGCGGTGCCGGGAAATCCGTAGCCCTGGGGGTCCTTCCACGGCCCGTAGAACAGGTGCTCCACCCACAGGATGGCGATGTAGTTCATCATCAAGGTGGTGATGATCTCGTTGACGCGGAGGTAGGCCTTGAGCAGGGCCGGAATCAAGCCCCAGAGCGCGCCGCCGAGGAAGCCGGCGACGACCATCGTTGGCAGCAGCAGGGGGGCTGGGATGCGGTCCGCCCAGAAGAGCGCCACCCCCGAAGCGGCGATCCCTCCCACCGCCAACTGCCCCTCGGCCCCGATGTTCCAGAAGAGCATCCGGAAGGCGACGGACACCCCCAGGCCGCACAGCATCAGCGGAATGGCCTTGACCATCGTCTCCGAGATGTTGTACTTTCCGCCGAAGGCTCCAATGGCCATTGCCTTGTAGGTCAGCCAGGGATTGGCTCCGGCACCGGCCAACAACACCGCTCCCGCCAACAACGCTAGAACAACGGACGCGACGGGCACCAGGAAGGCAGTGAGGCGAGAATAATATTGGCGTTTTTCGATGATAAGTCGCATTGCTCCAACTCCAAAATCCAAAGATCAAAGCTCAAAAAGGTGCTACCTTCTCGTAGTGGCGACTTCAGTCGCTTCCCCGCGGAGTCAGAGCGACTAAAGTCGCTACTACGAACCCTATTTAGGGCGTCTCAACCTCACCCGCTATCCGCTCTGCCAGCAGCCGCCACCGCGCCCGGCCCTTACCCCTGGAACGCAAAGCCTCTTCCACTTCACGACTGTGCATCATCGAACCCCAAACCTTTGAACTTTGAGCTTTGAGCTTTGAACTTTGAACTTCCGTCCCCGCCATCATCAACCCAATCTCCCCCACATCCGCTTCCTCGGCATTAACGACGCCCATGATCTCGCCCTCGTACATCACGGCGATGCGGTCGCTGACGCTCAGCAGCTCGTCCAGGTCCTCGGAGATCAGGAGGATGGCCGCTCCCTCCTCCCGCTGCTTGAGGAGGAGGTTGCGCACCGACTCTGTGGCCCCGACGTCCAACCCTCGCGTGGGGTGCACCGCCACCATCAGCCGGGGGCCGACGCTGATCTCGCGGGCCAGGATGGTGCGCTGAAGGTTGCCGCCGGAGAGGAGCTTGACCGGGGTCTGCTGGCTCGGGGTGGCGATGCTGAAGGCTTCGATCAGCCTGGCCGCAAAACGCGCGATGGACGGGCGATCCAGGAACGGCCCCTTGGCTATGGGTGGATCCCGGTAGCTCTTGAGGATGACGTTGTCGCTGACCGCCAGGTTGGGTACCAGGCCCATTCCCAGCCGATCCTCCGGCACGTGGCTCACCTGCTCCCGGATAACCCGACGAGGGGAGCAGTTGGTCAGGTCACGACCGGCGATGAACACGCACCCCGCCGTCGTCTTCCGCAGCCCGGTGACCACCTCGGCCAGCTCTCGTTGTCCGTTCCCCGCCACGCCCGCGATACCCAGGATCTCTCCCTGGCAGATGGTGAACGAAACGTCCTTTAGGGCCGGCAGTCCCTTGTCGTTTAGCGCCCGCAGGTTGCGGACCTCCAGGACCACTTCGCCAGGTTCGACGGGCGTCTTCTCCACCTGGAAGAGTACCTCTCGGCCGACCATCATCCGGGCCAGCTCCTCCTTCGTGGTCTGGTCGGTGTTCACCGTGGCCGCCACCCTCCCGCCGCGCAGGACGGTGATCTGAT
>JACNHM010000300.1 GCA_014383605.1 Chloroflexota bacterium | reverse complement strand
TTTTACGTTTTACGTTTTACGTTTTGCACGTCAGCTTCGCCTTCGTCGTGTATCTTATAGCTGTACGTGATCTCGGCCACACCTTCGATGGTACTGCCCACCGAGCAATACGTCTCGTGCGAAAGCCCAATGGCGCGAGCCACACCCTTCTCCGTCAACCCCTTGCCCTTGAGGATGTACTCGACGTGGATCTTGCGGAAGGGCCGGGGCCAGTCCTCATCGCTCTGCTCGCCGCCGATGCGCATCTCCAAGCCTGTCAGCTCCTGGCGCTGCTTGGCCAGGATACTGACGACGTCCACCCCCGAGCAGCCGCCCAGGGCCAGCAGGAGCATGTCCGAAGGCTTCATGCCCGTGCCGTTCTCGGCATCCTGAGCTGAGATGACCACCGAATGCTTGGTGCTGTCGGTGCCCACGAATTGCTTCCTATCGGTCCATTTCACACTGACTTCAGCTACAGCCATTGAGTGTTCCTCCGATGTTATGTCGAATATCGCCTGATCCGCACGGGATCAGCACTCGCGGTCTATTCCTCAACCGCCGCCGCCCTTGCGCATGGCCAATAACCACAGCAACGCAAAGGCGATGAAGACGATGATTTCGCCCACGTTTTCCATCCCTTGCAATCCCCGCCTTTCCTGTCCGCTCCCATAGTTCAGGCGATCTTGGCCAGCACGCCGACCAGCTCGTTGACCAGCTCAGTAGGCGATGGCTCGCCGCGCCAGGGTTCACTCAGGCACTGCGTGGCGTATGAGCGCACCAGCACCAGGCTGGCCTGATGAGCAGCAGAGCGAATGGCCGCCAGTTGCTGCAAGATGGACTTGCAGTCCCGCCCCTCGTCAATCATCCGCTGCACGCCCCGCGCCTGCCCTTCAATGCGCCGCAGCCGATGCTGTAAATCGGTTTTCACTTCTGAGGAAGCAATCTCAGCCATGCTGCCCCTCCCTATCACCATCCACAGGTCTCCGCGAGTTGAGTCTCACATACAATACTGGGGTATAGTATACATACAATCGCCAACTTGTCAAATCCAAAAACGCGGTCGTGCACGACGACGACTGCACAAGATGCTTGCCGGAATTTGACAGCACAGCCCTACCGTGGTACAATTACATTCAGTATTTTGAATATACTTCCAGGAGCCGCCTCATGACAGAGCATGCCAGCACAGTACAGATCTTCAAAGCCCTGGCCCACCCGGCCCGGCTGCGCATCCTGGAGGCGCTGGAACAGGATGAAGCCTGCGTCTGCCACCTGGAAGCGCTGCTGGGCCTGCGGCAACCGTACATCTCCCAGCAGTTGGCTGTGCTGCGCCAGGCGGGGCTGGTGAGTGACCGCCAGGAGGGGTTATACGTCTTCTACCAACTGGCGGACGAGCGGGTGCCGGCGCTGCTGACGCTGGCGCAAGGGGAGGCGACGGATGCCAGCCGCCGGTCGCCGGTGCGCCCCCTGCCCCACTGTCCTTGCCCCAAGTGCCAGAACCGAAGAGGTTAGCGGCCGGGCGAGGAGAGTGGCCTCAATGGGGAGCACAGCAGCGGGAAGGGCCGCACATCCCTATGGCGAAGTGCTCAGGTGGAAGGTCAAGTCAGGACCGTTCAGTTGAGCGTAGAAACGGTTGAGGACATCTCGACCCAGGAGAGCGTACTGCTCTGGAATGGGCACGACTTCGAGATAACGGAATCGGGCACCAGCTACTTCCAAGGTGACCAGATAGATGTCTACGACAGTCTGTACACCATCGTAGCCCTGCGCCAGAATGGTGCTGGTGGGCAAGAGGCCAAGTTGATCAACAAGGTCAGCGGGAATGCACGAGATGTCAGCCGCCGTGTCCAGTTGAGCTCGCAGCGGTCGGCTCAAAGCGGCGCTGATGGGACGAGAGACAAGGGTATCTACAAATAGGGCAGGTGGATGAATGCTTTGGTCATAGGCCCACATCAACGCACCACCCTTCGATGCGGCAACTTGTAGACGCGTGGTTGCTCTTCTACTTGCTGCACATAGACGGGGACATAACCGAAACGATCATAGACCCTGTCCAGCACTTGCGACCGCTCCTGGCCAACCTCGACGACGTTTCCCTGGTAAATGGCCACCCACTGATCTCGATACATGCGCAGCAGCTCGGGCTTCAGACGCTCAAAAGCCCGTCGCTCTTGCTCAAAGGCCCCCAGGTCTTGACGTCGTTTTTCCTCCATGGCCTGGCTTTCCCGCCAAGCCTGAAAGGTCTGATAGTCGGCGATAGGGATCACGGCAGCCACGGCTCTGCCATCGCTCTCCAAGATGAACGGTTCCCGGCTAAGCGCCTCTTCCTCGATATCCAAAGTATAGGGCGCACGGGATTCTTTCAGTACTATTCGTTTCATGGCATCACCTCGCTTCAACCAAGAGTATACCAGCGAACCTCAAATCCGTCAAGGAGCGCTTCACAGTGAACTACTTCCTCACGCTGTTGCAAACCGGACTAGGCAGCCTGACGGCCTATCTGGCGGCCCATGTGCTGCTGTGCCTGCTGCCGGCCTTCTTTATCGCTGGCGCGCTGGCCGCCCTCGTTCCCAAGGAAGCCATCACCAGGTACCTGGGCCGAGACGCCCCCAAGTGGATTTCCTACCCGGCGTCGGCATTGGGTGGCTTTGTGCTGGCGGTCTGTTCCTGTACCATCATGCCGCTCTTCGCCAGCATCTACAAGAAGGGCGCTGGCCTGGGGCCGGCAATCACCTTCCTGTTCGTCGGACCGGCGGTGAACATCCTGGCCATCTCCTTCACCGGCGTTCAGATCGGCATGGACATCGCCCTGGCGCGGATCGTGCTTTCCATCATCTTCGGCATCACCATCGGCCTGCTGATGGCCTGGTTCTTCCGCCAGGACGACGAGGCTCACCATGCGGCCACCAACGGCGGACGTGGTTTCGCCCAGGAGGCCAAGGTGGAGGGCCGCACGTGGGTCTTCTTCGCCCTGCTGCTGGGCGTGCTGATCGCCGGGACACTCCAGGTGGGCCTGCTCACGAACAGCTACGCTACCTTCACACTCCCCGGCTCGTGGGCTGGTTCTCTCCAGGCCTGGCTCGATGGTGTTGTGCCGCCGAACCCCGCTCTGGGCATCGAGGGCGTGAGCGTGCACGGCGTGCTCCTGATCGGCCTGCTGATCCTCATCGCCATCACTGCCTGGCTGGGGCTGAACAACGTGGACGAAGGGTTCAACCGTTGGACCTACGTGGCCCTGGGGTTGGTCTCGCTGACACTGATCGTGGCGTCGTTCAAAGTCGCGGCGGTCGCTGGTGACCCCTCGACAGGCTCAGGACACGGCCTGAGCGTGGGCGTCACAGGCAAGTTGCTGGCCGAGATGGCGCTCATCGCCGCCGTGTGGTGGGTAGCCGCCACCCGCTTCCAGGCCCACGAGCTTCAGGAGTGGCTCTGGGAGATGTGGCGTTTCGTCAAGCAGATCATGCCCTTGCTGCTGGTGGGCGTCTTTGTGGCCGGCATGGCGCGGGCCATCATCCCCAAAACGTGGATCGAAGCCATCGCCGGGCGTAACACGGTGTGGGCCAACTTCATTGGTGTACTGTTCGGCGTCTTTATGTACTTTCCCACTCTGGTGGAGGTGCCCATCGCCCAGACCTTCCTCGCCCTGGGCATGCACCGTGGGCCGCTGCTGGCCTACCTGCTGGCCGACCCGGAGCTAAGCCTGCAGTCTATCCTCATCACCAACTCGGTGATTGGCCGCAAGAAGACGTGGACCTACGTGTCGCTGGTGACCGTCTTCAGCACCCTTTCGGGGCTGATCTTCGGCTGGTTCATTCGCTGAAACAACAGCAGCAAAACCGTTCCAAGGAGAGTTCCAATGGAAATCAAAACCCTGGGCATGGGATGCCCCAAGTGCCATAGGCTCGAACAACTCGCCCGGGAAGCAGCCAGTGAGATGGGCGTCGAGGCGACGTTCACCAGGGTCAGGGAGGTGGACGGCATCATGGCCTACGCAGTCATGAGCACGCCAGCGTTGGTGATCAACGGCGAAGTCAAGTCCTCAGGACACCTTCCGCGCAAGGAGCAGATCGTCGAGTGGCTCCGCGCCGCACAGAGCTCGTAGATTGCGCCAGAGGTCGTCATGTCTGGGCAAAAGCCCAAAAGCCAACCAAAACCATGTGCATGTGTGGCCGATAGGTACGCCGAGCTGCCGCCGGAACTGCGGCCGCGCCGACCGCACAACACGAGCCTGCGGCGTGTCACGTGCCCCAACTGCGGAATGCACTTTTGGACAAACAAGTCCACTGATCTCTGCATGGACTGCGACAGGAAGCTGAGAGTGAAACACGCATCGGGATAAACGACAGGCCCCCGCCGGGCTCGCACGGGCCCAGCAGAGGGCCTGTCTGGCAGGGGCTATCACTTGTGCAGAAGCAGCTCATGAGGCAATCGCTGACCTCCTTCTGGTAACCTGTGCCGCTGCAGACTCATCGGACCCTCCTACCTCAATTTGACAAGGAGGTGGTTTTTGAGTATAATATATGTGTTGGTCATATAGAAGATATTGTCTTATAGTCAGGAGGGAAGCGGTCTGATGTGTAACGGCCATCACAAAGAGTACAACGAAAGCGAGGGGAGGTGCTGTCCTGGGAGAGGGCGAGTGCGGGGTTTCATGCAGCCCTGGCTGCTGTTGCTCCTGGTGCAAAAGCCCGCCCACGGCTACGAGCTGATGGAGCAACTCGGCCAGGATGACGACGCCCCTGCTGCTGACCCCGGCTTGCTCTACCGCACCCTGCACCAGTTCGAGCAAGAGGGGCTGGTGCGATCATCGTGGGACACGGAGGGGCGCGGCCCGGCTCGCCGCGTATACCAGATCACCGACGAGGGGCTGGAATATCTCCATGCCTGGGCGGTGAACATCCGCCACACCCGGGAGCGATTGGACCGCTTCTTGGCCGAATATCAGACGCATTTTCAATCATCAGAAGGGAGGTGAACGATATGTGTGGACCCTGTGGTTATCACGGCCATCACGGCCACGGTGGTGGGTGCTGCTGCAGCTCCGCCTGGGGGCCTGGCTTCTATCTCGGATGGCGCTTTCCCGGCCGGGAGGAGTACGTTGCCTGGCTAGAGGAGTACCTGAAGGCACTCCAGGCGGAAGTCGAGGCTGTGCAGAAGCGCATCGCTGAGCTGAAGGAAGCGTAGTCGGTTGCGTTACGGGGGAGAGGTCAATCGGCCTCTCTCATGTCCCTCTACGGGGCGGATACCTTTGCGGATACGAGGGTACATGAGCAAGTTTCTAAATCGCTATGTGCGCAAGGTTCACCGCTGGCTTGCCGTGCCCACGGTCATCCTGATTCCGGTCTTCTTTGTCTTGAGACTGACGCCAGCAGGACAGGCAACGGTGGAGATCGTGAATCGGGTTCAGATAGTCCAACAGGTCTTGATGCTGTGCCTGGCCCTGACCGGTGCCTATCTGCTCTTGTTACCGTACTGGACCAAATGGCGACGACGGCGGGCCAAGCAGTGACCGGCTCAAAGTTGCTGGCCGTCTTCGCTCATCCCGACGACGAGTCGTTTCGCTGCGGTGGGACGCTGGCCTTGTTGGCCCAACATGGCGTGCGGGTCTGGGTGCTGTGCGCCACCCGAGGCGAGGCCGGAGTGCCGGGTCTGACCTCGCAGCAGGCGAGCCAGGTGCGGCAGGCTGAGTTGAAGTGTGCTTGTCGCGCCCTGGGCATCGGGCCGCTCATCTTGCTGGATTACCACGACGGCGCCCTGGCCGGCGTGGACGAGGAAGAAGCTGTGGCCCAGGTGCTGGCGGCCATCCGGGAACTGCGGCCTCAGGTGCTCCTCACCTGGCCGCCCGATGGCCTCTCTGGCCATCCCGACCACATCGCCGTAAGCCACTGGGCGGCATTGGCTTTCGAACGGGCGGCTGCCCTGGGGCCGGACGCGCCGGCCGCGCTCTACCACCTGGCCGTGCCTCGTTCGGTGGCTGAAGCCCTGGGGCTGACTCACCTGCATACCACCCCCGACGAGGAAGTGACCCTGGCGGTGGACGTGACAGCCGTCTGGGAGCAGAAGCTGGCCGCCATCCGTTGCCACCGCACGCAGCTGGGCAACTCGCCTATCCTGGCCGCGCCGGAGGAGAAGCAGCGCCTGTTTCTGGGGAGAGAGCACTTTCGGCGGGCGCAGGCGCGGATGGAAGACGACTTGTTCACACCGGTATCTCTTCAGTGGAGGTAGACAACCGATGAACCATGCCATCGAAGTGAATGACCTGACCAAGGTGTATGGCCCGCCGGACTCCGGCGTGCTGGCCGTGGACCACATCAACTTCGCCGTGCATCAGGGCGAGGTCTTTGGCTTTCTGGGGCCCAACGGTGCGGGCAAGACGACCACCCAGCGCATGCTGACCACACTGCTGGAGCCGACCGAGGGCCACATCATCATCAATGGCCACGACCTGGCCCGCGATGCCTATCCGGTCAAGCGACAGATGGGCCTGGTGCCGGAGGAGTCCAACGTCTACACCGAGCTGAGCGCCTGGGACAACCTGATGTTCACCGCCCAACTCTACCGGGTACCTCGCGCCGAGCGGGCGGAACGGGCGCAGCAGTTGTTGGAAACATTTGGTCTGTGGGAGAAGCGGGACGTCAAGGTAGAGAACTTTTCCAAGGGAATGCGCCGCCGCCTGAGCATCGCCATGGCCATCATCCACCGGCCGACACTCCTTTTCCTGGACGAGCCTACGCCGGGGCTGGACGTCCAGAGCGCCCATGCCATCCGCGACCTGATCCGTCAGCTCAACGCCGAAGGCACTACCATCTTCCTGACCACCCACCAGATCGAGGAGGCGAATCAACTCTGCGATCGGGTGGCCATCATTGACCACGGGCAGATCGCGGCCATTGACACCCCGGAGCGGCTGAAGGCGGCCTTCCGGCGGGTGCAGTCGGTGGAGGTGGCGTTGGAGCCGGACGGCCAAACCCACGGTGAAGCGCTGGCGGCACTGCCGGGGGTGACCACCGCGGTCAAGATGGGCGACAAGTGGCGGCTGTACACCGAAGACCCCTCGGTTTTGCTGCCCCAGGTGATGGACTATGCCCGGGCGAACAGCCTGAAGGTGATCAACCTCAGCACGCTGGGGCCCAGCCTGGAGGACGTGTTCCTGGAACTCACCGGCCAACAGGTGGGAACGGTGCGCCACGAAATGCAGGGAGAAAAGCCCCGGCGACGAGGGATGAAAGGGCAAATGGGAGGTGGACGATGAAAGGCGCACTGCTGCAACGGCTACAAGACGAACTGGCCCAGGCCTGGGTGGTGATCGTGAAGGACGTGAAAGTTCATTATCTCCGACCGGGGATGATCATGTTCGGCTTCATGATGCCGTTCTTCATGTTCTTCTCTTTCTCGGTGCGACGGGAGATGGCGGCTGCCCAGGGCGTGGCCCGGCTGTTGGCCCTGACCACCTTCTTTACGGCGGCGGCTGCCGGGCCGTTCATCATCCCCCTGGAGCGGCGACTGGGTACCTACGACCGGCTGCTGGCCGCGCCGATGTCACTCCTGACTCTGCTCCTGAGCAAGGCGGCGGTGGGCGCCCTCTTCGCCATTAGCGTGTCCGTCTTCTCCTTGCTCGTCGGCGTGGTGGCCTTCGGGGCAACTATCGCCCAGCCCTGGCTGCTGGTGGCCGGGGTTATCCTGGGATCGTTCTCCTTCTCTGCCCTGGGCCTGATCTTTGGCTCCATCCCCACGCGCAATCCCGGCGACGTACAGATGCCCAGCACCCTCTTGCGCTGGGGGCTGCTGTTCATCAGCGGCGTCTTCATTCCGCTGACGGAGATGGCGCCAGGAGCGCGGGCGGTGGCCTACCTCTCGCCGCTGACCTACGCCCAGGACCTGATGAACCACGCCGTGTTGGGGAAGGGCCTGCTCAACCCCTGGCTGGACCTGCTTGTGCTTCTGGCAAGCGGTATCCTGTTCATGGTGCCGCCGGTGTGGATGCATCGGCGGGGCCGGCGACTGGGGTACTGATGTGGCGAAGGGTGCTATGACGGAACATGAGGGTCGCGGAGTAACCGAAGGGAAGGGCCCCAAGAGGCAGCACAAGGACTTCGAGTTCAACTTGCGGGAACTGGCCGGCTCCATGGGGGATTTCGGCACGCTGTTCCCCCTGGCCATCGGCTACATCGTGGTCTGCGGCCTCGATCCGGCCGGGTTGTTCATCTGGATGGGATTGGTCAACATCGCCACCGGCCTGGTCTACCGCCTGCCCATGCCCGTGGAGCCCAAGAAGGTCATCGCCGTGGCCGCCATCTCTCAGAGGTGGCCGGCTCCCCTGGTCTATGCCTCGGGGCTGGGCCTGGGGATCACCTGGTTCGTCCTGGCCTTGACCGGGCTGATGCGCCACATCGTGCGCTGGACGCCTATGTTCGTGGTGCGGGGCATCCAACTGGCCCTGGGGATCATGCTGGCCTGGGAGGGGCTCAAAATGATGCGCCCTGCCCCGCTTCTGGGGCTGGTGGCCATCGCCATCGTGCTTCTCCTGCGGGAGAACCGCTACGCCCCGGCGGCCATCGTGCTCATGCTGCTGGGGGTGGGCATCATCGCCTGGCAGGGTCAACTGGGGCGGTCGCTGGAGCTGGCCATCACCCTGCCGCCTCTCACTCTGCCCCGCCTGGACAATGTGTGGCGAGCCATGCTCGTGGCTGGCTTCGCCCAGATCCCGCTTTCCATCACCAACGCTGTCATCGCCACCGTCGCCCTCATCCGGGACTACTTCCCGGACAAGCCGGTGAGCGAAGAACGGCTGATGCTGAACATGGGCTTCATGAACGTGATTCCGGCTTTCTTCGGGGGCATGCCCCTGTGCCACGGCGCCGGGGGGCTGGCCGGGCAATACTACTTCGGCGCCCGCACCGGGGGCACGAACATCATCGAAGGGCTGATCGAGATCTCCCTGGGGCTGTTCCTGGGGAAGTCCATCGGCAACCTGCTGGCGGCCTTCCCCATGCCGCTGGTGGGGGCGATGATGTTCCTGGTGGGGATTGAGCTGGGCAAGGTGGTACTTGGTCTGAAGGGCTGGGGCCTGCGGCTGGCCCTGTTCACCGCCGCCCTCTCGGTGGTGACCAACATGGCTGTGGGCTTCGCAGCCGGACTGGCCGCGGCCTATCTGGTGCGAGAACTGCGCCACCGGGGTGTGTTGCCCTGTGCCTGTCCCAGACTGCGCGGAGCGATGCAAGATGCCTGAACGAGCCAACGTCATCGAAGTCTCAGGGTTGACCAAGGTCTACCAGACGGGCAAGAGGAGGCCCCCGGTGCGCGCCGTGGACAGCATAGACTTCACCGTGCGCCAGGGGGAGGTCTTCGGCTTCCTGGGGCCCAACGGCGCCGGCAAGACGACGACCATCCGCATGCTGACCGGCCTGACGCGTCCGACCTCCGGCGAAGCGCGCGTCCTGGGCTTCGACCTGGCTGCCGACGTGACGCGCATCAAGAAACACATTGGCGTCGTGCCGGAACAGTCAAACCTGTACGACGAACTGTCGGCTTTCGACAACCTGGTCTTCGCCATGCAACTCTACGGTGTGCCGCGCAGCGAGCGGGCGACACGGGCTGAAGAACTGCTGGCACGCTTTCGCCTCAGCGAGAAACGGGACACGCCCTTTGCCAAACTCTCCCGGGGCATGAAGCGAGCGCTGACCATTGCCGCTGCCCTGGCCCATCGCCCCCCTCTGCTCTTCCTGGACGAGCCCACCACCGGCCTGGACGTGATGAGCGCCCGCAACCTGCGGCGGATGATCGCCAGTCTGCGGGACGAGGGGGTGACGGTCTTCCTGACCACCCACTATCTGGAGGAGGCGGAGCGGCTGTGCGACCGTATCGCCATCATCGTCCGGGGGCGCATCGTCGCCCTGGACACGGTGGAAGGGCTCAAAGCGAGCGTGGAGGGCACAACGACTGTTGAAGTGACCCTGGCCGACGGTGACGGCGCCGTCAGGACAGCCCGCTTCGACGGTGACGATGTGGCTGCGACGGTCAAGGCAGCGCTGGCACAGGCCACAGCCGATGGCCGACACGTGCTGGCTGTCAACACCGGCCGCCCGACGTTGGAGGATGTATTCGTGAGGCTCACCGGCCTCAGCAGCGAGGTGATGCTGGCTGAGAAGGGGGGTAAAGGAGGCGGCAATGCTGGCGGATGATCTGCGGGGCATGTTTTACATCGGTTTGAAAGACTTGCGTGCCTACTACTTCAAACCTCCTAACATCAGTTGGGGCATCCTGTTCCCCTTCGCCTTCGTCCTGGCCTTTGCCATCCGCAATCCAGGCGACCTGCGCGGGCTGGTGCCGGGGCTGCTGGGCCTGACCCTCTTGTTCGGCACCAGCTCGATGGAAGCCATTGTCATTGTCTTCGAGCGGCGAGTCGGGGCGCTGGAACGGCTGCTCCTGGCGCCGGTGCGCCTGCCGGCGCTCCTGGCGGGCAAATTGCTGGGTGGGATAGTCTTTGGGCTGACGGTGACGCTGGTCGTGCTGGTTATCGTGCTGGGCGCCTTCGGTGCAAACGGTGTCAACTGGCTTCTGCTCGTCCTGGCCTTGCTGTTTTCGGCGGCGACCTTTTCGGCGCTGGGAGCGTTCGTTTCGGTGGCCGTGAAAGAGGTCTTCGAGGCCCAGACCCTGGCTAACTTCATCCGCTTCCCCATGATGTTCCTGGGTGGCGTGTTTGTGCCGGTGGCGTCGCTACCGCCGGGCTTGCAGGTCGTCGCCCGCCTCCTGCCGCTGACCTATTCCGTGGAAGTGCTGCACACGGCGCTGGCTGGCGGCTCGCCCCTTGAAGCTGCGCTCGATCTGCTGATACTGGGAGCGTTTGCCGTCGTCTTATTCGCCCTGGCCGTGCGCGTCCTGGCGCGACGCTTGGATTGAATCGAGGTGATCCGATGCTGATCGAGAACTATGATCTGGAAGTAGAAAGCGTGCCCTGCGAGCCGGGGGCCGAGGAGTTTGCCGCTATCGTCCGTCTCCAGGTAGACATCAGCCCGGTGCTGCCCTACCTGAACCGCACCCTGCGCGGCGCGGTGTACATCGCCAATGCGCCCTCTCTGACCTGGAAGAAGGGCGGGCGCAACATCGCCTTCTGGCCCTACAAAATCGCCATCGGCCACCTGGAGGACCGGACGCAGGCGGAGAACGTAGCGAAAGGGCTGGTCGACCTGGTCAACCGCACCTGGAGGCGGCGGGAGGAGATTGAGCCGGACTATGAGATGCACAAGAGGCCGGGGCCAATGGAGATTTACAAACTCCTTCCGCAGACCAACTGCAAAGCCTGCGGCCAGCCGACCTGTTTTATCTTTGCCACCAAGTTGATGATGGGTCACGTGAGACTGGAGGATTGCACCCCGCTTCAAGAGCCCCAACACGCCCCGCAATTGGCTCAACTGGCCGAACTGCTGGCTGTGGATATGCCCGCCATCGGCAAGAAGGGATCGTGATAATGGAGCACACAATGAGAACCGAGTTGCCCTCACCGTGGGCATAGGAACCTTCGACCAAACGATACGCACGTTACCAGCGCTTATCATCTGCCCCTTGATGACAGAAGCATGGATCGCGCCTTCCTGATCACGGTACTGCCCATGCCACAGTGGATAAGGAGTAGCGGAAGGTCCTCTTGTGAGCCGCTGCAACTGGGCTGGCGGTCAGGGGTGTACACTCGCCACAGCCCAGATTCATCCGGGGCTACGGTGCCCCGGATCATCCTCGAATACTCCCTTCTTCGTCATATCAGAGCAGTAAGGTCGGATTTGACAAAAACGAAGTTGCTGATATAATTCAACGCACGTTAAACTATATTCGACGCGCCACCCAGCCATCGAGCACTAACCATAGTGATATGTGAGGTCATGAAGACACAAACTTTGGCGCAGGCACTCAAAGCGCTCAGCGACCCCACGCGCTTGAGCGTTCTTGACACGCTCATGGAGGGGGTTCAGTGCAATTGCGAGATAGCCGAGTCGCTGGGACTATCACTCAGCCTGATCTCACACCATCTGCGCATTCTGCGCCAGGTTGGTCTGGTCCAGAGCGAACGTGATCCTGAGGATGCACGCTGGGTGTATTACTCGATAGATCAAGAGGCTCTGACAGAACTGAACCAGGCCATGAACCATCTCCTGGATGTCAACCGCATTCAACCTCGGCTGCCGTCGTGCGGGCCAAGGAAATGTAATCAATGCTGAGGAATCAATCAACAAAAAACAAGGAGGCAAAGTAATGAGCAAGTTTGAAAAGTATCTCGCCCTGTGGGTTGCGCTTTGCATGGTTGTCGGAGTGGTGCTATCCCAGACAGTGCCTGGGATCAGTGAAGCCATCGACTCCTGGCAGATTCGCGGCATCTCTATCCCCATTGGCATCTGTTTGTTTCTGATGATGTATCCGGCCATGCTGAATCTGCAAGTATCCGAACTGAA
>JACNHM010000281.1 GCA_014383605.1 Chloroflexota bacterium | reverse complement strand
TGCACGTAGTCCGGCGTGATGATCACCGGCCTGAGTTGGTCGTTGTTCCGTCCGTCAACCCTCATGGTCTTCTCCTGCGTGGTTCAGAGTGATGCGTGACCCGTGAATTCACGCTTCACGCATCACGACGGCAGACTCTCAAGTCGTTCCTGCAACTTCGCCTGCCTTTGGCGATAGTCCGCCAGCTTATCGCGTTCCCTCTGCACGACTTGTTCGGGAGCTTTGGCCAGAAAGTCCTCGTTGGCCAGCAGCTTTTCGGAGCCAGCGATCCCTTTGGTGACTTCCTCGATCTCGGCGTTCAATCGCTGTTGCTCCTTTGCCAGATCCACCATCCCCGCCAGGGGCAGGTAGACTTCCACGCCTCCCACCACCAGGGCCACAACCTGGGCTGGTTTTTCTTCCAGAGTGCGCGCTATGTGCAGCTTGTCAGCCTCGAGACGCGCCGTGGTGATGAGTACATCCCTCTGGCCAGACAGCAGCTCGTATTCCTCGCCGGCGGCGATGATGGCCTCTATGCGCCGGCCCGGCTCCACTTTGTATTCCGCGCGGGCGTTGCGTATGGCGCGCACTAGCTCCATGATCAACGCCATCTGGGCTTCCGCTGCCTCATCGGTTGGCCCAGCCTCCGGCCACGGAGCCACGATCAAAGCCTCGCCTTCGTGGGGCAAGTGCTGCCAGATCTCCTCGGTGACGAAGGGCATGAAAGGATGCAGAAGGCGCATGGCACGGTCGAGGACGTAGACCAACACCTGTTGAGCCGCATCCTTGGCCTCCTCGTCCTCTCCGTAGAGCCTGATCTTGGACATCTCGACGAACCAATCGCAATACTCGCCCCACAGGAAGTCGTAGATCTGCCGCCCCGCCTCGCCGAAGTTGTAGTCCTCGAAAAGGCGAGTGACATCGGCGATGAGGCGGTTGTGGCGGGAGAGAATCCAACGCTCAGGAAGCTGGATATTGGGGATTGGATATTGGATATTGGATATTGGAGGCCTGCCCCGAGCACAGCCTGCCCTGAGCTTTGCCGAAGGGTCGAAGGGTTGGAGATTGCTGACTACGAATCGCGTCGCGTTCCATATCTTATTGGCGAAGTTACGGTTGGCCTCCACGCGGGTGAGCGACAGGTTGACGTCGTTGCCGGGAGTGGAGCCGGTGAGGAGGGTGAAGCGCAGGGCGTCGGTGCCGTACTCGTCCATGACTTCCAGCGGATCCACCACGTTGCCCTTGGAGCGGCTCATCTTCTGGCCGCCCCCGTCCCGCACCATCCCGTGCAAGTAGACGTAGTGGAACGGAACGTCGCCGGCGCACTCCAGGCCCATCATGATCATGCGGGCCACCCAGAAGAAGAGGATGTCGTAGCCGGTCTCGAGGATGGTGGTGGGATAGAAATAGCGCAGGTCCTCGGTGTCGTCGGGCCAGCCCAGGGTGGAGAAGGGCCACAGGGCCGACGAGAACCAGGTGTCGAGGATGTCCGGGTCTTGGTGAATGTTGGTGCTGCCACAGATCTGGCACGAGGTGGGATCCTCCATCGTCACCGTGAGCTCGTCGCAGTCGTCGCAGTACCAGACCGGGATGCGATGACCCCAGTACAGTTGGCGGGAGATGCACCAATCGCGGATGTTTTCCATCCAATGGAAATAGACCTTGTTGAACCGCTCAGGAATGATGCGGATGCGCCCGTCGCGCACGGCGTCAATGGCAGCATCGGCCAGAGGCTTGATCTTGACGAACCACTGGGTGGAGAGGCGCGGCTCGATCACCTGATCGCAGCGCTGGCAGTGGCCCAGGGCGTGCTGGTGATCCTCAATGCGCACCAGCAGGCCCTCTTTCTCCAGGTCGGCCACCAGGTTGCGGCGACACTCGTAGACACCCTGCCCGGCGTAGGGGCCGGCCAGCTCGCTCATGGTGGCGTCGTCGTTCATCACGTCCGGCATCTCCAGGCCGTGGCGTGTCCCGATCTCGTAGTCGGTGGGGTCGTGGGCCGGAGTGACCTTCACCGCGCCGGTGCCAAAGTCGGGATCCACCACCGAATCGGCGATGATGGGGATGCGTCGCCCGATGGCCGGGAGGATGGCGGTGCGGCCCACCATACCGGCGTAGCGCTCGTCGTCGGGATTGACGGCCACTGCCGTATCGCCCAGGATGGTCTCGGGGCGGGTGGTGGCCACCTCGATCCACTCGGCGGCGCCCTCGGCCCAGCGACCGCTGCCCCACTCTGCCCCCCCTCTTTCCCCCCCAAAGTTGGGGGGGATGAAAAGGAGGGGGGCTTGCCACTTGTCACTGGTCAACGGATAGCGGACATGCCACAGATGAGCCATCTCTTCCTGGTGGATCACCTCCAGGTCGGAGACGGCAGTGCCGCAGCGGGAGCACCAATTGACCATGTAGTAGCCGCGGTAGATCAGGCCCTTTTCGTAGAGCTGGACGAAGATGGCGCGGACGGCGTGAGATAGGCCCTCGTCCATAGTGAAGCGCTCCCGCTTCCAGTCGCACGAGGCCCCCAGGCGGCGCAACTGGTGGTTGATGGTCCCGCCGTAGCGCTCCTTCCAGGCCCAGCCCAGGCGGACGAACCA
>JACNHM010000011.1 GCA_014383605.1 Chloroflexota bacterium | reverse complement strand
CCTCTTCTATGAGGGGGCCCAGGGTCGTCAAGTCCTTCTTCAGCAAGGCTGCTTTTGCCTGGGCCAGGCGATCCGCCACACTGGCCACTCGGGCCTGGTGAAGGTGGCTGCTGGGGGCAAGGGAGTGGCCCTCGGTCGAACCGACCCGCTTGTGGGCTCGGCTGACGATGGCGATCACGTCCCGTAGGTCCCAATGTTCTGGAGGGGCTATCTGCCTGGCGAAGGACTCCTCGCTGGCAGTCCCAGCCGTCCATTCGGTGAACCCCCCAGAGACAGAGCGACAGGCCGATCCAGAGCCAAAGCGAGCCAGGATCGAAAGCTCCCTCTGGCTCAGCTCCAGCCCGGCCGCTTTACTCGCTGCCAGGGACAGGGCGGCGAAGCCTGAGGCAGAGGAGGCCAGGCCCGCGCCAACGGGAAAGCTGTTCACAGAGATCACCCTGGCCCCGGCTTGCAGCCCGGCCATGGCCCTCACCCGGGCCAGGTGGGCCACGATTCTGCGCTTAGTCTCACCCCACTCCTCACGGCCGTCGAGAATGATCAGGTCATCGTCGTAATCGGAGGAGAACTCGACAGAGGTGATCGTGGTGAGCCTGTCCAGGTTCATGGAGAGCGAGGAGTTGGCGGGCAGATTGAGTTCTGCGTCCCGCTGGCCCCAGTACTTGATGAAAGCGATGTTGGCGCAAGCGGTAGCGGTTGATTTTAGTACGGACATTGGACTTATACCATGCAAATCTTGTGGGAGCGAGCGCCGATTGAGTAGCAAAGCGTATCGAAATCAAGCGAGCGGCTCTCTGGGCAACCCGCTTGGCTTCGATACGTCTTGGTTTCGACAGGCTCAACCCAAGTCGCTCCTACTCAGCCGGCGCTGGACTTACTTCCCACCCAGCCCAGCCGCTAGCGCCGCCGCCTCTCGCACCATCCCACTGATGACCTCTGCTACTGGTCTGATCTCGCGCACCAGGCCGATGCTCTGGCTGCAGGCGATCACGCCGGCGTCCACGTCGCCTTCTTTGAACATGCGTTTCGTCTCCGTGCCAGCCACGAGTGCCAGGATCTCCCCCAACTCACCCCCCGTGGTCTCCAGTTCGGCCACCTTTAGGGCGGCAGGGTTCTTCCAGGCGCGGAGCGTGTTGTGCAGGGAGCCCAGCACCGGCAAGGTGTCCTGTTCAGTGGCGGCGGCCAGCGCTTGTTTGAGATTATCGTGGATGGGGCACTCCTCGGTCAGCAGCAGCCGCGTGCCGATGGTGATACCGTCTGCGCCCAGCGCCAGCGCCGCCAACAGCCCTCGTCCATCGGCGATGCCACCTGCCGCCAGCATTGGTATCTCCAGCACATCAGCCGCGCGGGGCACCAGCACCATCGTCGTCAGCCCCAGTTCGCCGATGTGGCCGCCGCCTTCGGTGCCAAAGACGGTCACCGCGTCCACGCCGGCCCTCTCCGCGCTGGCAGCGTGGCGTACGCTGACGCACTTGTGCATCGTCTTCACCCCGCCCGCCTTCAGTCGCGCCAGCAGATCCTCCGGCGGCCGGTGGCCGCTGGTCTCGACTACCGACACGCCCTCTTCCAGGATCACTTCGACGTAGAGGTTGTTGTCAATGGGCCGCAGCGCGGGAAAGAGGCTCAGGTTGACGCCAAAGGGCTTGTCGGTCAGGGCCTTAGCCCGGCGGACGGCCTGGCGGAACTTCTCCTGGGTGTCGAACATGGCCGAGGCCATCATCCCCAGCGCGCCGGCGTTGGAAATCGCAGCCACGAACTCCGGCCCGCTGATGTGCATCATGCATCCCCCCACTATGGGGTGTTCGATGCCGAACAGTTCGGTGACGCGGGTTTTGAACATAAGTGGTCTCCTTGTCTAGGATTATTGGGCAACGAGTGAACGAGTGATGGGTTAACGAGGCATCCGTTACCTCATTGACCCATTGACTTGTTACTCATTGACTCATTGCGTTGACTGCGATGTACCACGTACACGCCAGCGAGCACGGCGAGGCCGCCCAGGACTTGCCACGGAGAGAGGGTCTCGCCAAGCAGTGGCCCAGCCAAGATGCCAGTCGCAACGGGCTGGCCCAGCATCGTTGGCGCAACGATGGAAGCCGGCAGATGGCCGAGGGCGTAGTTGATGCTCAGATAGCCGAAGACCTGGCTCACCAGGCCCAGCGCGAGGAAGTTGAGGTAGGCAGAGACAGGGTAGCCGCTGAGGGGTTGACGAAACGCCAGGCACAGGATGAACAGTCCCAAGGTCGAGCTGACGGCGGCGGGCCAGAAGTAGGTGAGTGAATCGAGGGTCTCCCGCCCTCGCTGAGTGATGAGGAAGTAACCACCGTAGAAGACGCCAGCCAGCAAGCCCAACAGCGTGCCCACCCCGAACGACACGGCGCGCAGGCTATCGAGGCCCAGAATGACGACTGCGCCAGCCATCGCCAGCAAAAGCCCCACCCAGAACATCGCCTTGAGCTTTTCCCGGAAGAGGACGAGCACACCCAGCCCGACCCACAGCGGCGCGGTGTTGGCCAACAGCGTGGGGTTGGTGGCGCCGCTCAGGACGACTCCGGTCGCCCACAGAGCCAGGTCGGCCG
>JACNHM010000012.1 GCA_014383605.1 Chloroflexota bacterium | reverse complement strand
GGAAGAATGGCTTAGGCTAGCGAAGGAAGATGAGGACGAATACGACAGGGAGGAAAAGCTAGAGGAAGCAAGAAGGGTTTTCCTCCAGACCTACAAGATAAAAGAGGTTGCTCGCGTAGTTCGGCAGTGTTGGGAAATTGAGGCAGACCCCTCATAGTGCGCTTTAACGAAGCCTGTCCGGATGCGAATGTAGGTGATCCGATAGAACATACCTAGTTTCAGATGTCTGGACATGATTCGTGCGTAAGGGGCTATAATTAATGGTGCAATTGGTGGCCATTTGTGATAAACTGCTGGTATGGATAATATGCAGTTCACAGCCAGGCAGACTTCCCTAATCGAACACGAGTCATCACTCAGCATCCCGCTCGGCCGGCGTCTCCAAGTCTTGAAAAGCGACGGACAGCGCGCTGTCTTTTTTGGCGCCACAGCTATCCACATCTATGACGCCCAGGACCGGGCCGCGGAAGCGGCCACCCTCGCACTGCTGGCTCACGCTGGTGCCGCGACGCAGGTTGAACTAGCAGCCGCCTTTGGCCGTCATCGAAACACGGTGGGCCGGTTGGAGCGCCGCCTCGCCCACGGTGGCATGGCAGAAGTGGTGCCGGCCAAGCGGGGTCCCCGGGGTCCACACAAGGTCACCCCCGCCGTGCTGGAGGTGGTCCGGGAGTTCGCTTCCATGGGCCGCGTACAGGTGGCCCGGGCCATCGCGCAGCGCACGGGGGTGCAACTCCACGTCCGATATGTCGGTCGGCTGTTGCGGCAGATTCGGGCAGAGACGGCCGTCCAAGGAGTGCTGTCTCCATATCCCGCCGCCGTGCCTGAAACCGAAACATCAGGGGAGTCGGTGGCCGTGCCTGCGGGGGTTAAAGCAGGCCCAGAGGCGTTAGGCACTGCGCTGCAGGTCGTGCCAGAGGAGATGGTGGTCATGCCCACCGTGGCGGTGCCGCCGGCCGAGGCGGTAGAACCACCCGTGGTGCTCCCCGAGGAACCCCGGCGGGGCCGCTACCTGGGCGCAGGGCTCTACTATCCGGCGCTGCAGGCGCTGGGGCTGCTGGAGGCCGCGGCCTCCTGCTTTCGACTCCCCGGCGCGGCAAAGTTCGGAGTTCGAGCGGTGATGCTGACGCTGTTCTTCCTGAGCATCTCCAGCAAGACGACGCTGGAAGCGGCCAAGCACCTGCGGCGTTGGGACTTTGGGCCCTTGGTAGGCACGGAGCGAGCCCCGGTGGTGAAGACCCTGCGGCGCAAGCTGGGCGACTTGATCAAGCAGGGCCAGGCCGCCCGCTTCGGGACCCTGCTGGCGCGGCGCTGGGTCGAGCAGGGAGTGATCGCCACTGCCTACCTCTACGTGGATGGCCATGTGAAGGCCTACACCGGCAAACGGAAACTGTCCGAGTGCTGGAACCCCCAGCGACGGATGCCGCTGCCGGGGCTGCTCAGCTACTTTGTCAACGACCAGCAGGGGCGGCCGCTGTTGTTCCTCACCGAGGAGGCCAACGCCTCCCTGGCCCAGGTCATGCCCAGGATCGTGGCCTCCATCCGGGAGGTAGTGGGTGAGCGTCGCTTCACGGTGATCTTCGACCGGGGCGGCTATGACGGCAAGCTCTTTGCGTGGTTGCATCAGGAGGGGATCGACTTCATCACGTACCAGCGGGGTGAGCCGGGATTATCGGTGGAGCGGTTTCAGCGGCGGGAGTGCCACTTCGAAGGTCGCCGGGTACGGATGTGGCTGGCTGAGGACCAGGCGCCGGTTGGCCGGTCAGGTCCCTGGCGCCGGATTGTGGTGCGGACTAAGGACGGCCACCAGACGCCCATCCTCACCAGCCTGACGCGTCCAGCCGCAGCCAAGGTCGCCTGTCTTATATTTACCCGCTGGCGACAGGAGAACTTCTTCAAATACAGCCGAGAGCACCACGGGCTGGACCAGCTACTGGGCTACGCCTGGGCCGAAGTTGATGGCGCACGGTTGGTGCCGAACCCGGAGCGCAAGCAGGTAGAGCGAGAGCTAAAGACCAAGCGCCAGGAGCTGACCCGCCAGAAGGCGGAGATGGGCCAGGCGCTGCTGGATGAGCCACGCTGGGGCCGTACCGCGCATGGCATCAAGATCGCCCAGGGGGGAGCGGTCGGCCATCTGCGGGTTCTGGAGCAGGAGATCGCCACCCTGCAAGAGCGCCGGGCTGAGCTGCCGAAACACGTCCCCTTAGCCCAAGCCGGAACACGGGAGGTGCTGCGGCTGGAGCAGAAGTCCATCATCGACCGCATCAAGATGACCGCCTACAACGCCGAGGAGTGGCTGCTGGAATTGCTGGTCCAGCACTACCCCAACCCCCATGATGTGCGGGCGCTGCTGCGCTCCTTCGCCGGGCTGGCCGGGGAGATTCGTACCACCCCGACCGAGGTGGTCATCACCCTTGATGCCCCCGATCTCCCCCTGCACCGCCGGGCCTTACGTGGTCTCTGTACTGATCTCAACCGGCTCGGCGCCACCTATCCCGGTAGCGACTTGCCTCTCCGTTATGACGTCGCTGTGCACCATTCTGAGGCGGTCGCATAAGCCCCGATGTCCAGACATCTGAA
>JACNHM010000013.1 GCA_014383605.1 Chloroflexota bacterium | reverse complement strand
CGCTCCGGGGCGAAGGGGCCCGTGCCGTCCAGGGCCTGGTTGACGTCCACCATCCGCCCCTGTCGGTGGGCAGTGACCGAGATGCCCCCACCCAGGTGAGCCACCACCAGGTTGACCTCGTCATAACGCTTGCCCAGCTCCCTGGCTGCCCGCCGCGCTGCCGCTTTGAGGTTGAGGGCATGGGAGAGGCTCCGCCGCTCGATCTCTGGCAGGCCAGAGATGCGGGCGATCTCGTCGAACTCGTCCACGCAGACCGGATCCACGATGAAAGCGGGGATGCCAGCTCGTCGAGCGATCTCGTCGGCGATGATGGCCCCCAGGTTGGAGGCGTGCTCCCTCTCCTTGGGATGGCGCAGCTCGTTGAGCATCTTCTCGTTAACCCGATAGGTGCTGCTGGGGATGGGCCTGAGGAGCCCCCCTCGACCCACCACTGCGTCCAGAGAGTCCAGCGATGGGCGAAGGTCTCCGACCGAGCCCCCCTGTTCATCCAAAAGTCTTAGCACAGCGTCACGGCGGAAGGCGTATTGGTCGGCGATGCGGGGGAAGGCAGCGATCTCCTCGGCCGAATGGGGAATCGTCTGCACGAAGAGGGGGTGCTCATCGTCGTACAGAGCGACCTTAGTAGAGGTGGAGCCGGGGTTGATGGTCAGAATACGATGGGGGTCTGTCATAGCGCCGATTTCACAACTGCCGCGCCGGCCTGGCGATCCGGCAGGAGCAGGTGCGTAGTTACATCAAGAGCATCAGAGGAACAGTATTGATTCGTCAATCTCGTCTAGCGAGGCGCAACCCGTCAGTATCATAGCCGAGCGCAGTTGGTCGGCATACTGGTCGAGAACCGCGGTCACTCCTTCGGGCCCGCCACCCATGGCAACTATGGCCAAAGGCCGGCCAACTAAGACCGCATTGGCTCCCAAGGCCAGCATTTTGAGGACGTCTACCCCAGAGCGTACGCCCCCGTCAACCAGGATCAACACGTCCCCGCCCACTGCCTCAGCGATTTCAGGCAGCACATCGGCCGTGCCTGGGGTGTGGTCCAACACTCGACCGCCGTGGTTGGAGACCACGATGGCTGCCGCCCCTGCCTCTACCGCGGCTCTGGCATCCTCTACGCTCATGATGCCCTTGAGGATGAAAGGGAGGTCAGTGGCGGCGATGATTTCTCGCCAGGCCTCAACTGTCTTCGGTCCCACCGGTTCCCCGGCCCTCACCATGCCGATGATGCCTGCTGCGTCTACATCTACTCCCACAGCCCAGGCACCCACTTCCTCTGCCTGCCGGATGCGGGTCACGATTTCTTCAGCCAATCGCGGCTTGACGATGGGGATACCTTGCCCGCCCTTAGTTTTGATGACATCAATGCCTGTGCTGTAGACTACCTTGCCTGGTCCATCACCGGTCATGCCCACCGAGCCGGCTGCTTTGCTGCCACCGATCATGGCCATTACGAAGTCAGCCTCTGGCACAGCGCCACCCATGTTCAATCGCACACCAGCTATGGGGGCAGCCAGGACAGGCATCGAAAGCTTGTGTCCGAAAAGATCGAAGCGGATGTCCGGCTCCGAGGCATCGTGGATGGTATGCAGATTGAGCTTGATGGCAGCCATAGCCTCCACGTTGGCTATGAACGAAGAGCCCGTGTCGGTACCGCCCATACCTGGCATTTCACCGGCGCAGGCCCGTCCGTCGCAGACTCGGCAGACACGGCAAGTTCCCTGAAACCGTTCCTTGGCGGTTTGTCTGATTTCAGCGGTGTTCATTCTCTCCCTTATCACTTTTGTGCTCGGTCGCGCAGTGGGGACGGCTAGCGGTCGAAATAGATGCTCTTGCCCGTGGCCGACAGGGGGATGCCCATCACGAAATCGGCGTCAATGAGGCCCATCTCCCGGGCCACCACGCCGGCGCGGTACATGATGCGGTTGTCCACGTTGAGCAGGCTGGCCGTCTTCACCGCCGAGCCCAGGGCGATGCCCATGTCCAGCAGCCGGTAGGCGCACTGGGGCCCCTTGAACTCGCCCTCGTGGGTGTTGGGCTTGAGGCACTTGTCGAAGCCGCAGGCCCCGCAGTTGAGGCCCACGGCCTTGGCGTTCTTCAGGCCGATCAGGAGCACGACGTCGGAGTCCCGCACGTTGGCCCCGTCGCGGTCGAAGTCCTTTTTGCCCGTTCGCTCCCCGAATTCGACCATTTTCTCGGTTAGCCTCTGGAGATCGTCGCCCTCGATGATCTCGGTGACGACGAAATCCTTGCCCGCCGATTTGGGCGCCGTGCGGGCCGAGACGGCCATCAGCTCGGCAACTGTTCTTAACGTGTTCATGATGCTTGTCTCCTTTCAAGTCAAGTTTCAAACCGTAGTTGACACTCAATCAATACTCTGCTAAACTAACCTCAGACCAGAGGTAACAGAAAGGAGTTTAGAAAACATGACTGAGTTCGCAAATCAGGCGGTGATCGCTTTCTGCGCGTTGCTCGTAGTATGGTACGTCGTGGGCTGGCAGGTGAATCGCAGGCGCGGGGAGCGTCTGCTGGAGTGGGTTCTTCAGGGTCTGCGGGCCTTTAGCGACCAGATCACGGTCAGTCGGCTGGGCACATCGGG
>JACNHM010000629.1 GCA_014383605.1 Chloroflexota bacterium | reverse complement strand
CGCGGCACGGTCATCGTCGTGGGCGATACCGACTACGGTGTGGGGGCCTATTGCTACGGCGGCACCATCATGGTCAAAGGAAATGCGGGAGATTTCACTGCTGTGATGAACAAGGGTGCGACTATCATCATTGGGGGCAACGTGGGGGACGAAGTCGCGACCTACATGTTGGCTGGCGATCTGGTCATCGTGGGCAACGCCGGCAAGAATCTGGGAAACTATCTCATCCGCGGCAACATCTACATTGGTGGAAACTGGGAAAGCCTGGGCCACAACACGCTACTGGAGGAGATGACCGAGGCCGATCTAGCCAAGCTGCGCGGCTACTTTGCCGACTACGACATCGGGGCTGACCCGGCGGCTTTCAAGAAAATCGTCCGCCTGTCGGAGAAGCCCTTCTACAAGGCGAAATAACTCGCCCAGCTTGAACGCCCTCGGACGTAGCTGTCCGAGACTGATTGAAGGAGAACTATCATGCCACCAGTTAACGGGACCTTTTGTGTCACTGTGATGAAAGACCGGTGCATCAACGCCAGGATGCCCGGCAAATGCGCCACCTGCGTCGAGGTCTGCCCTTACGAGGTCTTCGCCATTGACGGCGCGGGGACCGTCCGCGTCCAGAACTACAACGCCTGTGTCGGCTGCCGCATCTGCGCTGAGTTTTGCCCGGAGGACGCCATCCGCATCAATCCGGCTGAATCGGAGTTCCTGGTGCGCTCGCCGTGGACCTTCCCCCAGGTGGAGGAGATTCACCACAAAGCGCAGACCGGCGAGTACATGCTGCGCGGCTTCGGCGCCATGGGCTTTGCGCCTGCTTTTGATCATATCACCGTCGTGCCCTCTCAGATCGCCTCTCCCGCCCCTCGCGATAAGTATCGGGAAGAATGCAACCTGGAGGTGGTCATCGGCGAGGATACCTGCGAGAATCCGATACGCCTGCAGTATCCTTTCCTTTTCCCCGCCATGTCCTTCGGCGCACTGTCCAGAGAAGCCAGAATGGCCTTGTCCATCGGGGCGGCTCAGACAGGGATCATCAACAATACCGGCGAGGGCGGATTGTTGAAGGATGAAACCTGGTTGATCAAGGGGTACGAGAACGAGGCGCGGACGCTGAAGCGGTGGGAGCCGGGCGGCTACCTGGTCGTCCAGTGGTCCACCGGCCGCTGGGGGGTCTCGGCCGATTACGTCCGTGCCGGCGATGCGGTCGAGATCAAGATCGGCCAAGGAGCCAAGCCGGGCATGGGCGGCCACCTGCTGGGGGCCAAGGTCACCGAAGAGATAGCCGCTGTGCGCGGCATCCCGGTTGGCAGCGACGCCCTCTCCCCCTGCCGCTACTATGACGTGCAGGACCTGGAGGACATGAAGCGCACAGTCGCCTTCCTGCGCGACGTGACCGACTACAAAGTACCCATTCTCTTCAAGCTTGGCCCCAGTCGTCCCTATGCAGATGTCAAGGCTTGCGTCGAGGCCGGGGCAGACGCTATCTCTATTGACGGTCTGGTAGGCGGCACAGGCGCTTCGCCGGCCATTGTCACCCAGGGCGTGGGCATTCCGACGGTGGCCCTGATCCCGCCGTCTGTGCAGGCCCTGAAGGACATGGGGGTGCATCGCAAGGTCAAACTCTTCGTCCTGGGTGGTATGCGCAGCGGGTTGGATGCATACAAGGCAATGGCCATGGGCGCTGATGGCGTCGGCTTCGGCGCGGCGGCCGAGATCGCCATGGGCTGCCGGGCCTGCATGGCCTGCCACACCGGCCGCTGTCCCTACGGCATCACCTCTCAAGACCCCGAACTTCGTGCCCGGCTCGACCCCGAGGAGGCTGGCGATCGCCTGGCTAATTTTATCAAGGCCACGGCTGAGGAGCTCAAGATCCTGACCATGCTTTCTGGTCACGACGACATCAAGGACTTGAGTGAAGAGGACCTGCGGGCCATGGATCTCAATACGGCGGCCATCACCGGGCTCAAGCTGATTGGTTATGAGAGAAGGTTGCCCTGGTGGGAGGATGGACGAGGAAGTTAGTCGAACGTCGAGTGAGGATACTCGCCGTCTGAATAAATCTGAATAAGGAGGTAATGAAAATGTCCGTGAGCACATTTGACACCACCATTGTGACAGGCATGATGGAAGATGCCATCGAGTTCTGCGCTGAGAAGACGAGATTCAAAGACGAGGAACAAGTCCTGGGGGCTTTGCGCTGCGGAGATTGCTCTGTCTGCGAATACCTGCGCTATGGTCTGGCCGAAGGGGTGGCTGAGTATCTGGGCTCGGTGGATGACACAGTCAAAGTTATCTACACCTATGAGCCCGAGTACGCGACCAGCATGGACGAGCCCCTCCCTGGCCGGCCTAACCTCTCGCCGGGCATCAGCATGATCGCCTGGGTCAGTCGCAAAAGCGCAGCCCTGTCGTCGGTCGTGACCTCGCTGGGCTCAGCTCTGGCCGAGGAGTTCGGGCAACTCGCCTGTCCCAAGGCCAACGCGCTGTGCTGCATGCTTGACGTCAAATTAGTTGACGATAAGGAAGTGCAAGAGCGGACCGGTTACGGTGCTCTGATCGGCTCTCTCTACGTGCGCCCTTTGGAGATCTGGCGCA
>JACNHM010000609.1 GCA_014383605.1 Chloroflexota bacterium | reverse complement strand
CCAACCCCCGGGCCAACGGACACTCCCTTGCCGTCTCCTACACACACGCCGACACGGGAGCATACGGGCGGAGACGAGGCCACGCCGACTCCCACGAGGACGCCGGGGGGTACAGGGGGCGACGGGGCCACGCCAACCCCCACCGCCACGCCGCCACAGGCACCCGCCGCCGGGGCGACCCCGCCGGACGTGCTGCCCGTCACCGGCGGCCGTTGCCCCGCGCCGTGACTTGTGTAGAGCCCAGAGACCTCCGAGGTCTTCTGGCGGGAGACCTCGGAGGTCTGAAGTCATGGCAGTTTGACAACCACGGACATTGGAGGCACAATCTAACATAACGAACCCTTGAACTGAATTGCCGCGCGTCAGCCAGGTCCACATATCGCTTCTGTCACCCGCCAGACCTGCTGCACCGACGCACGCTCCCCCGCATCCGCTCTCGGGCGCAGCAGGCATCCCTACTCCGGGAGAGTCGCCCCATGGCCGAGCCAAGGGCATATCGCTACGATGTGTTCATCTCCCACGCCGACGCCGACCGCGCCTGGGTGGAAGGTTACCTACTCGACGCGCTGGAAGCAGCCAGCGTGCGTGTCCACTCCGAGGAAGCCTTCCGGCTGGGCGTGCCGCGCATCCTGGAGTTCGAGCGGGCTATCCGGCAGAGCCAGCGCACCCTGCTCATCCTCTCCCCCGCCCACCTGGCCGAGGGCTTCAGCCAGTTCACCGACCTGCTGGCCCAGTCCTACGGCCTGGAGACGGCCACCTGGCCCGTCATCCCCCTCATCCTGCATCCGGTCCAACTGCCGCCCCGCCTGGCCATGCTCACCGCCCTCGACGCCAGCGACCCCGACACCTGGCCGCGGGTGCTGGAGCGACTGCTGGCCGATCTGGGGATGGTTCACAATTGGTTGACACTTTCGCAGCCCGTCGAAAATTCGGATGACATGCACAGCCCTAAAACAGGCGGAAAACGGCGTTCTTCGGGCCGATTCACCGGTTTTTGCAGTGTAACACGCGCCTGTTAGTCCAACGAGAATTTTCAAGGCCCTGAAAAGTGTAAACCTATTTCCCCTGGAAATTGAACCATCCCGTAGGTCGAGACATAATTCCCTCCAACGTGTGATTTGCTGGAGAGTATACGCCCAAACCCGACAATTGCCAAAATGGCTCAGAATTTAACCGAAACTACCGCTCAACCGTCAGTGTAAGCAGGAGCTGGAGGAGTTCGTGGAAGACACGCGCGCGATGCTGTTTGGCCGGTGGCCTGAGCCAGCAGATCCTATCCTGACCAAGCTTCCAGAAGATAATGCCGAGCTCGCCCAGCAGCTCCTCGCCATCATAATCGAGATCTACGACGCATCGCGCGGTATCCCGGAGTCAGAGATCAGGAAGGCTGGCCTGCACGGCGTGGTCACCAGCCAGCAGATCGAGGGATCTGGCTACTGGCTGTACGTCGAGATGGGCAAGCTGGCGGCAGAAGGACGATCCCGGGAAATGCTCGCCTTCTACGAGAACTGCCTGCGCAGTGAGCGAGGCCGGATCATCGGCTGGGCACTGGACAGGCTGGGTCGGACCAGCATGGAGTCCGAGGCTGAGCGGTTTCGGTCTCTCAGTCAAACACGTGCGGCGTTCTCACTCCAGAAGTGAGGAGTCAGCATCCGGTAGCAGTGTGCGTCGGCCATCAACCAAGAGAGAATCCCAAATGACCAACACAACATCACAACTGAGTGTTCCCCGACGGACCACCACAAGCGACATGGGTCAGATATCCCCGCCGTTTGTGGTAGGCATTGACCTGGGCACCACCAACTCGCTGCTCGCTGTTGCCGGTCTGCCGGACGAGCTGCGGTTCCTGCCACCCCCTCCTGCTGCACAGGGGGCGCAAACATCTCTGGGCCGTGCTGTCCCTGTGCAGCTTCTGAAGCTACCGCAGTTGAACCTGGACGGCACCGTCGCTGAACACGTTCTGTTCCCCTCGGTGGTGTTTCAAGCTGCCGGCGACGGGCAGCGCTTGGTGGGCATGGGGGCCAAGGAAGCCAAGTTCCACTACACCAAGGATAGGTCTGTCTTCTACTCTGTGAAACGGGATCTGGGCACAGACAGAGACCCCTACTACGTCAGGGCCGTCTCGCCCGATCTGAACACACCAGTCAAAGTCACAGCGGTGATCCTGCGGGCGATGAAGGAGGCGGCGGAAGCCAAACTGGGCCGATCGCTTTCCGACGTGCCCACCATCGTGACCATTCCAGCCTCCTTCCAGTCAGCGCAACGCAGGGACACCCTGCGCGCCGCCCGGATGGCTGGGCTGCGTGTCGATGATCAGGGCTTGTTCGATGAGCCGAACGCCGCTCTGCTGGCCTATATGAACCGGCAGCGCGTACAACTCCGCTGGCATCACGAGGAGACCGTCCTGGTGTTCGATTTCGGCGGGGGGACCTGCGATATCTCGCTTATAAACGTGAGCTACGCGCCATCCAGTTTCAAGATCCAGCTGCGCAGACCGGCCATTTCGCCCTACGAGCAGAGAGGCGGAGATGAAATCGAACAGCATATCGTTCATACCGCTCTCGCCGAACAGATCTAAGCGGCGTCAGGGCGGCG
>JACNHM010000014.1 GCA_014383605.1 Chloroflexota bacterium | reverse complement strand
TGGGCCTCCTGCGCACCGAGTTCCTCTACCTGGAACGAGCGTGCCTCCCCAACGAGGAGGAGCAGTACCGCGCCTACCGGGCCATCCTGGACGTGTTCGGCGACTTTCCGGTCATCCTGCGCACGCTGGATATCGGCGGCGACAAAGACCTGCCCTACCTGGACCTGCCCCACGAGATGAACCCCTTTCTGGGCCTGCGGGCGATCCGACTGTGCCTGGCGCGGCCGGAACTATTCAGGCCACAACTGCGGGCAGCGCTACGGGCCGGGGCCGGGCGCAACCTCAAATTGATGTTCCCGATGGTGGCGACTGTCGCCGAGGTGCGGGCAGCGCGGGCGGTGCTGGAGGAATGTCGCGCCGAACTGCTGGACGAGGGGCAACCGGTGGCGGAGAGGATGAAGGTCGGCATTATGGTCGAGGTCCCCGCCGCCGCGCTGTTGGCCGATCACCTGGCAGCCGAGGTGGACTTTTTTTCCATCGGCACCAACGACCTGAGCCAGTACACGCTGGCGGCTGACCGGACCAACGCATCCGTCGCCCCGCTGGCCGATGCGTTCCACCCTGCCGTGCTGCGCCTCGTGCACGATGTCATCGCTGCTGCCCACGGGCAAGCCAAGTGGGTGGGGCTGTGCGGTGAACTGGCGGGCGAGCCACTGGCGATCCCTATCCTGCTCGGCCTGGGCCTGGACGAATTCAGCATGAACCCGCCCGCCATCCCGCTGGCCAAACAGATCATCCGCGCCCTCACGCTGGACGAGGCGCGGGAGGTGGCCCAGGCCGCATTGGAACTGGACAGCCCTGACGCGGTACGGGCGCTGGTGCGGGAGCGGATGCCCGCGGCCAATTGAAGGTCAAACTATGCTCATCTACACCATCCCCGTAGGAATAACCCAGACCAATTGCTATGTCGTCGGCTGCGAGGAGACGCGGGAGGGGGTGGTGATTGACCCCGGTGCGAACCCTGAGCGCATCATCGAGGCGATTGAGGAGAGCGGGCTGATTATCCGCTACGTCCTCAACACCCATTGCCACTTCGACCACATGGGGGCCAATGCCGAAATAGTGGCCGCCACCGGTGCGCCCCTGGCCCTCCACCCGGCGGAACTGCCCATTTTGCAGGCCAAAGGTGGCGCCTCCTGGTTCGGTGTTCTAGTGAAAGAGAGCCCTCTGCCAGACGTGGAACTGGAGCCTGGGCAGGTGATCGAGGTGGGGAAACTCCGCTTCCAGGTGCTCTTCACACCGGGCCACAGCCCCGGCAGCGTGACGTTCTACGAGGCGAGCGAGGGCGCGGCCTTCGACGGGGACGTGCTGTTCGCGGGTGGGATAGGGCGCACCGACCTGCCCGGCGGCGACTGGGACACGCTGATGCGCAGTATCCGCGAGGTGCTTTTTGCGTTGCCGGACGAGACGAAACTATACCCCGGCCACGGCCCCGTGACGACGGTGGGGCACGAAAAAGCCCACAACCCGTGGCTGTAGTCAAGTCCTCGTTTCCCTCACAGTGCCTTGATTTATCTTCAGGGCGGGACATCCGTGTATTATTTTCACTACCCCGAGTTCCTTTCCACAGCCGGGGCACGTTGGTCGAGAGCCTATAGGCGCCCCTGAAATCCCCACATAGTCTTTCCTAATCTCGCCCAGATAGCATTTTATCAGTCGCCCTCTCTTGCTCTTGAAATATTTGAACAAGAGATGGCCGCATCTGCACTGCACTTTGATGACACGACCTTGAGACATGACATTCCTGATGGACAAAAGATTCAGCACAAACTAACCAACTAACCAACTAACTCTCGCGCCTGCGCCTCCGCATTGTACGAACTCCGCACCAGTGGGCCGCTTTCGACCCACCGGAACCCCATCTCGTACCCTCGTTCCTGAAACGTCTCGAACTCTTCCGGCGTGTAGTAGCGGGAGATGGGAAAGTGCTGCCTGGTGGGCTGCAGGTACTGCCCGATGGTGAGAATGTCCACGTCCAGTTCGCGTAAGTCGCGCATCACAGCCAGCACCTCGTCCACCGTCTCCCCCAGGCCGACCATGATGCCGCTTTTGGTGATCGCCTCCGGCCACAGCGTTTTGGCATTGCGCAACACGGCCAGCGACCACTCGTAGCGGCACTGGGGTTGCACCTGGCGGAAGAGGCGCGGCGCCGTCTCGACGTTGTGGTTGAGGATGTCCGGCCGCTCGTCTATCACCGTCTTCAGTGGCTCGATCTGCCCGCGAAAGTCGGGGATCAGCACCTCCACCGTGCAGCCGGGCTGGAGGACACGGATGCGGCGGATGACGGCGGCAAAGACAAAAGCGCCGCCGTCGGGCAGGTCGTCCCGGTCCACCGAGGTGATGACGGCGTGTTTCAGATCCATCGCCTGCACTGCCTGGGCCACGCGCTCTGCCTCGTCGGGGTCAAGCGGGGTCGGGCGGCCGGTCTTGACGTTGCAGAAGCGACAGTTGCGGGTGCAGGTATCGCCGAGGACGAGGAAGGTGGCGGTGCGGTGGCCCCAGCACTCGGCGACGTTGGGGCAGTGGGCCTCCTCGCAGACGGGGTGTAACGACTTGGCCCGCCTCAGCCGTTTGAGCCAGTGGTACGTCTCGCCCGTGGGAACGC
>JACNHM010000211.1 GCA_014383605.1 Chloroflexota bacterium | reverse complement strand
TGGTAGATTGGTAGATTGGTAGATTGGTAGATTGGTAGATTGGTAGATTGGTAGATTGGTAGATTGGTAGATTGGTAGATTGGTAGACTGGTAGATTGGTAGATTGGTAGATTGGTAGATTGGTGGGTTGGGCGGTTTGTGGTTGGACCTGGAATTCGAGAGATGTAAGGATGCGGACGATTTCGTCCTTCGGAATTTCGACGCCCAGGATGCGGGTGGCGTAGGCGGGATCGAAGGCGATCACCGGCGGCGGCTGGCGGCCCGGGTACAGGTCGCCGATGACGGGCACGACGCTGCCGCCGGCCAGCTCGGCCATCAGGTGGGCGGCCCGCGCCGCGGCCTTGACCGTCAGCTCCGGATCCACGCGCCGCCCGAAGCGCTGGCTGGCATCGGTGTTCAGCCCCAGCAAGCGGGAGGTGCGGCGAACGTTGAGGAAGTAGAAGTTGGCCGACTCCAGCAGGACATCGGTCGTGGCCGCGGTGACCTCGCTTTCCAGGCCGCCCATCACGCCGGCCACGGCCACCGGCCCCTGCCCGTCGGTGATGAGCAGCATCTCGTCGTCGAAGGTGCGCATCACCCCGTCCAGGGTGGCCATCTGCTCGCCAGCCTGGGCGCGGCGCACGATGATGGCCGGAACTTCCTCGCCCGGCCTGGCCCGCAGGACGTGGTGGTCGAAGGCGTGCAGCGGCTGCCCCAGCTCCAGCATCACGTAGTTGGTGATGTCCACGATGTTGTTGATGGGGCGCATGCCAGCGCTGCGCAGCCGCGTCTGCATCCAGAAGGGCGAAGGGGCCACCTTCACGCCGCGGATGAAGGCCGCCGAGTAGCGCGGGCACAGGTCGGGATCGGGGATCTCCAGGACGAGGAAATCGGGCGCGGGGTGCAGCTCCGCCGGATGCCGCTCCAGCACCTCGAGCACATCCCGGCGCAGCGGCACGTCCAGCAGGGCGGCCACCTCGCGGGCGATGCCGGTGACTGACTGCAGGTGGCCGAAGGCGCCTTTGATGTCGAACTCCAGTATGGCGTCGCCGAGGTAGTCAGCCAGGGGCACGCCCACCGGCGCGTCGTCGGGCAGGTAGAGGATGTCCTCGTGCTTATCGGAGAGGCCCAACTCCTTTTCCGAGCAGACCATAGCTCGCGAGACCACGCCGCGTATCTTGGCGCCCTTCAGCTTTTTGATGCGAGGCACTTCGGCGTAGGGGTCCCAGAGCGGGGCGCCCTCCTTGGCAAAGACGGCCTTGAGGTGCAGGTCGCTCTGGCCGCGCCGCGGCAGCAGGCTGGGCGGCCCCGAAACGACGGTTTCCAGCTCGGCGCCGCCGTATGCCACTTCGGCCAGCACCAGCCGGTCAGCGTGGGGATGGGGATGCACGGCGCGGATTTCGCCCACGACGATCTTCTCCGGGTCCCACGCCAGTTCGGCCCCCGGCAGGCCGATGTATTCGATGGTCTCCACCTCCAAACCGGCCAGCGTCAGCCGCTCAGCCAGCTCGGTGACGGGGACGGGGATGTCAACGTAGTCTTTGAGCCAGGATAGGGGGACGTTCATTGGTTGACTCCTTAATGAGTGATCGGTGATCGGGGATCAGTGATCAGGGCACGGATGTCTATGCTCTCCCCTGATGCCTGATCACCGATACCTGACACCTGATTCATCCAAACTGCCGCAAGAACCGCAGATCGTTCCCGTAGAAGAGGCGGATGTCGTCAATGCTGTACTTGAGCATGGCCGGGCGCTCGACCCCCAGGCCGAAAGCGAAACCGCTCCACTCGGTGGGGTCGTAGCCGCCGTTGTGCAACACGACCGGATGCACCATACCGGCACCGCCTACCTCCAGCCAGCCGCTCTGCTTGCAGACCCGGCAGCCCTCCCCCAGGCACAAGATGCAGTCCATGTCGGCCTCGATGCTGGGCTCGGTGAAGGGGAAGTAGGAGCCGCGGATGCGCATGCGACGCTCCGGCCCGTAGAGCCGCCGGGCGAACTCGGTCAGCGTGCCGATCAGGTCGGTCATCCTGATGCCGCGCCCCACGGCCAGTCCCTCCACCTGGTAGAACTGATGCTCAGAGCGGGCGGTGATCTGCTCGTAGCGATAGCACTTGCCGGGCAGGATGACGCGGATGGGCTCCGGGCAGCGCTCGCGCATCACCCGGATCTGGCCCGGCGAGGTGTGCGTGCGCAGCAGCACCCCCTGGGCTGGGCCTGTCGAAGCCTCGTCGCTGATCCAGAAGGTGTCCCACATGTCGCGGGCCGGATGATGCGGCGGCATGTTCAGCAGGCCGAAGTTCATCTCATCGGTCTCCACGTCGGGGGACTCGTAGACCTGGAAGCCCATCTCGGCGAAGATGGCATAGTTCTGGCGCAGCGTCTGGGTGGTGATGTGCAGGTGACCCGGGCCGATGGGGCGGCCGGGCAGGGTGACGTCCAACCCCTCGGCGGCCAGCTCTGCGGCCAGCTCCTGGCGGGCCAGTGCCTCTTGCCGTGCCTCGAAGGCGGCCTCCAGCGCCTGCTTCAGCTCGTTGGCGGCCTGGCCGAAGGCGGGACGCTCCTCGCTGGGCAGCGAACTGATGAGGCCCATCAGATCGCTCACCTGCCCCTTGCGACCCAGGTAGGCACTGCGCCAGGCTTGTAGCGCTGCCGCGTTGCCTGCCGCTTCCAGCGCTTGCAGAGCCTCCTCTCGCAAGCTGTTAATTTGCTCTGACATCGTCAACACCTCCTCATGAAGATTGGAGAAAACCAAGCAGGTGGCGCTCGCTCCAAGCTTATCTCGCCGAACGAAAGGAACACTACCGTGTACCAGGTGGATTGGGCGAGCAAGGGAGTTGAGCGCCAGCTATAGCACCCCAAACCAAAAACGCTCTCGTCCGTGAGGACGAGAGCGTCACACTCCCGCGGTACCACCTCGTTTGACCGGCCACGCCGGCCCTCTCCACCACCGACGGCTATGGCCATCAGGCTAGAGCTTATCGGCTGCCCTGCTAACGGTGGGCTTCCGGAGCCCCCTACTTGGGGATTGGTAAATCGGTAAATTGGTAAACTGGTAGATTGGTGAACTCACGGAGCATTTCCCGATTTACCAATTTACCAGTGTACCAATGTACCATCCCCCCGTTCAGGGGTCGGCTCGGGAGCGAACTTCGGCGGGTTTTCTCCGAGCGGGGCTTGCAGTCCGCGACCCCGCCTCCCTGGCGGTCTCCGCCCGCTTACTCTTCTCCGTCACAGCCTTTGGCAAGGATGATCTCAATTGTGGCCGCCATTATGCCCCAAGAGGGCGATTTTGTCAAATGCTCGATGCAGACTCCACTGAGCCTATCCGCCTGGGCAGACGCCCGGCGGCCGCGGCGTCGGCGGGCCGCGCCATTCGTCACTCTCTGCCGCCGCCCCGGCGCCGTAGAAATGAGCATAGAGCAGCCCGGCAGCCTGGCGTGTGTGGTTTTGCAGGTCTCCAAAGTCACAAGCCCCGGCCACGCCACCTACCTGTTCCACGCTTTGTCCTTGAGTCTCATAACAACCCCAGCCTGCGAGCGAGCCTGTAGATCTCGTCGTCACTTCGCTGGCCAATCAAGGGCACTGTCACTCGCTGCTCCTCATCATCCACCAGGTAGAAGATGCGGTATTCTCCACTGTCCACCCGATAGCCCAGTCCAATCCGCTTGCAGTCATGTGGGCGGGGGTTGAACTGCAAGGCCAGGACGCAGCCCATCACTTGTTTGTAGATCTTGGGTGGGTAGCGACGCAACTCGGAGAGCACTCGCTTCTCTATGCGCAGATCATACACGCTTGGCCGCCTCAAGTAGCTCGTCAAGCTCGATACGCACTCCTGTGGCTTGCTCGTAGTCCACCAGCGCTTCTTCCAAGGTCACAAACTCTGTGGCCGTTGCCATGGCGCGCTCGAGGAGCAGCGCATCCCGTGCATCTTCCAAGGCCTCCAGCCTCCGCTCCATGTTGTTGTACTGCTCATATTCGACGAGCACCGCTCGCGGCCGGCTTCGCTGTGTGATGACAATGGGCTGCGTCTGCACTCGCTTCAGCACATCCTTAGCTTTGTTTCGTAGATCACTCACCGGCAAGATAGACAGGGAAGCAATTGTCATGGTTCTCGCACCTCTCGCTTAATCATACAACTATCTGTACATCCATTTGATTATACCACGAACTTTGCTCAAGCACAAAACAGGGAACGAGGTCTCTATTCTGACTGGCACTGTCCTTAAACCACTCACACCAACGCCGCTTCCAGGGCCTCTTGCACCGTGCGGACGCTGATGATCTCGATTCCCTCCGGAACGCTCTTCTTGCCGCGCTGGCGCCAGCGGGGCGTCAGGCAGCGGGTGAAGCCCAGCCGGGCGGCTTCGTTCAGCCGCTGCGCCAGGTGGCTCACGCTGCGCAGCTCGCCGGAAAGCCCCACCTCCCCCACGATGGCCAGGTCGGCGGCCACGGGCCGGTTGCGGAAGCTGGAACCGATGGCCACGGCGATGGACAGGTCAGCGGCAGGTTCGCTGACCCGCAGACCGCCGACGACGTTGACGAAGATGTCCTGGTCGGCCAGCCGCATGCCTACCCGCCGCGAGAGCACCGCTGCCAGCAGCAGCAAGCGGTTGAAGTCCACGCCGTTGGCCGTGCGGCGGGGGATGTTGAAAGCGGTGGTCGAGGCCAGGGCCTGCACCTCCACCAGCAGCGGCCGCGTCCCCTCCATGGTCACGGCGATGGCCGAGCCGGCGGCGTTGGGCAGCCGTTCGGCCAGGAAGGCCTCCGAGGGGTTGCTCACTTCCACCAGTCCCTCTTCGCCCATCTCGAAGATGCCCACCTCGTCGGTGGAGCCGAAGCGGTTCTTCACCGAGCGCAGCAGGCGGTAGGCGTGAAAGCGCTCGCCTTCCAGGTAGAGCACGGTGTCCACCATGTGCTCCAGTACCTTGGGCCCGGCGATAGCGCCCTCCTTGGTCACGTGGCCGACGAAGAAGATGGGGATGGACTGCGCTTTGGCCAGCCGCAGCAGGTAGCCAGCGCAGTCGCGCACCTGGCTGACGCTTCCCGCCGACGAGTTGAGGGCGTCGGTGGTGATGGATTGGATGGAGTCGACGATGGCCAGCCGCGGCTGCATTTGCTCGATGTGCGCGGCGATGCTTTCCAGATGCGTTTCGCCCAGGACGTAGAGGGTGTCGTCCCTGATGCCGAGACGTTCCGCCCGCATCTTGATCTGTTGGGGGCTCTCCTCGCCGGAGATGTAGAGCACGTTGTGGCCCTGGCGGGCCAGCAGCGAGGCCAGTTGCAGCAGCAAGGTGGACTTGCCGATGCCTGGATCGCCGCCGATGAGCACGCCGGAGCCGGGCACGATGCCGCCGCCCAGCACGCGGCTCAGCTCGCCGATGGCCACGGGGATGCGCTCGAAGCCGTCGGGAGAGATGGCCGGCAGCGGCTGGGGAGCGGTCTCCGAGGCGGCCAAGGAGCGACCCGTCAGCCGCTCCTCGGCGATGACCGTTTTCACCAACGTGTTCCATTCGCCGCAATCGGGACAGCGTCCCATCCACTTAGGCTGTGCGCTGCCACACTGCTGGCAGACGTAGCGGGTCTTCACTTTGGCCATGGTCGTTCCTCGATGGTTGATATTCTATACGAAAGGCGCATACAGAACCGGGCGTAAAGCGTAAAACGTGAAACGTGAAACGTGAAGCGTGAAACGTGAAACGTAAAGCGAGATCACGTTTTACGCATCACGCATTACGTTCCTATCTCCCCCAGCAGCGCCTCGAACCGCGCCTCGCCCAGATCCCCCCGCAGGCGGGCGAACCAGCCCCGCACGATGTCTCGGTTGGGCGAATGCGGTTCCTCGGTGGAAAGCTCTTACGCCTAAGCGAACGCTTCCTCTTTGACTCGAAACTCAGTGTAGAGTGGTAAGGTTTGCGGGTGAGCCAGATCACTGAAACGGCTGACGAAATTGAGGACCGTGATACCCACTATCTCGCCTGTCAAGGGGTGCAGGCGAAGCAGAACGTCGTCCCCGATTTCTTTCGAGATGGCCTCTTGAGGCTCCCCTATTGAAAGATAGAGGACATCGCCCCCCCGATCGTAGAAGAAGTTGGTCGTCTTTGCCATATCACTTCACCTCCCTTCACTTTGTCCGTAATGTAGATCGTAGAGATAAACTCTCGCTCGACACTTTTGACCACCACGACCATGAACTTGCCCCCGAACACTTCCTGGTAAAAGCGGTAATACAATCTCACCCTGGGATCAGTAGTGCTTCTCTTAACCAGGTCGGGCAAGGCCAGGGTGCCGGTCACTTTGTCAAAGAAGTGACTCACCTCTGGATGCTTGGCAAAGACCACCCTCTTGACTTCAGCGGTGAGGATGATTTCTTGGCCAAAGCGGTCAAAGTAGCGGTGTGTCAGAGCATCGTCCATTATCCGTTACCTATCCGCTGACAGCCTCTCGCACCAAGGCCTCGAACCGCGCCTCCCCCAGCTTCTCCCGTGCGCGGGCCAGGTCGCTCGACGCCAGCTTCAAGTACGGTGAGCCCAGTTCCTGGAAGATGGCCACGGCCGCCAGCCACAGCCGCACGGCCTCTTCCAGCTTCCCCTCGGCCTCGGCCAGCTTGCCTAGTTGACCCAAAGATATCGCCACCCCCGCCTTGTCCCCCAGGGCCTGCTTGATCTCCAGGCTCTGCTCGCAGTAGCGCCGGGCGGCAGTGTAGTCCCCCTGATCCTGTGCCAGCATCCCCAAGGTATGGGTGACTCGCGCAATCTCCAACTTGTCCCCAAGGCCCTGGTCAATTTCCAAGGCCTGTTCGCAATAATGTCGGGCAGCTTGGTAGTCTCCCTGGTTTTCGGCTAGGATACCCAAATTGTGTAGAGTCTTCGCCACCCCTGCCTTGTCCCCCAGGGCCTGGGCGATTTCCAGGCTCTGTTCGTAGTAGCGGTGGGCAGAGGGGTAGTCCCCCTGATCCTGCGCCAGCATCCCCAGTTGGTGCAAAGTACTCGCCACCCCCGCCTTGTCCCCCAGGGCCTGGGCTATCTCCAGGCTCTGCTGGTAGTAGCGGTGGGCAGCGGGGTAGTCCCCCTGCGCCTGTGCCAGAGCACCCAAGTTGTGCAACACGGCCGATGGCTCCCACCGGGCGCCCAACTCCTTGAACGTGGCCAAGGCTTGCTCATAGTACCTTCGGGCGGCGGGGTAGTCCCCCTGATCCTGCGCCAGCATCCCCAGTTGGTGCCAGCTCTTCGCCACCCCCGCCTTGTCCCCCAGGGACTGCTTGATCTCCAGGCTCTGCTCGTAGTACCTTCGGGCGACGGGGTAGTCCCCCTGAAGATAAGCCACATAGCCTAGGTGGTGCCAGCTCTTCGCCACCCCCGCCTTGTCTCCCAGGGCCTGGGCCATCTCCAGGCTCTGCTCGTAGTACCTTCGGGCGGCGGGGTAGTCCCCCTGATCCTGCGCCAGCATGCCCAGTTGGTGCAGGACAGCCGACTGCTCCTGTTTGGCTCCCAGCTCCTCGAAGCTCGTCCCCGCCTGCTGGTAGTAGCGGTGGGCGGCGGGGTAGTCCCCCATCTGATAAAGCGCTACGGCCAGGTTGTGGGCCATGCTCGCCTGTTCCCGCCGGTCCTCCTTGAGCCTGGCCGCCTCCAAGGCCCGCTCCAGCACCTGCCGCCGCTCAGCCCAATAGCCGCCCACATCCAGCGGGTCGCGCAGCGCGTACCCGTAGGCGATGACCCGTTCCCACGCCTCCTGCGCCTCTGCTCCCCCGCTCCCCTGCTCCTCTGCTCCCCTGCGCCCTTGCTCCCCTGCTCCATCCACCACTCCTGCCCCCACAGCAGGTTGGCCCGCTCCGCTTCCACGATGGCCAATCCGAACCGGGCCTGCTCGCTGCCCACCACGCTGCTGGCGAATTCCGCCAGATCCAGGAAGAACCCCGCGGCGCGGCGCTCCACCGCCTCCCGCTCCCCGCTGCGCTCCAGCAGTTCCAGCCCGTAGCGGCGCACCATGGGGTGCAGCACGTAGCGCTGCCCCTCCAGCCGCGCCAGCCCCTTGTCCACCAGCTCGGCCGCCGCCGGCTCCCAGTCGTCCACACCGCACACAAAGCGAATGGCGTCGCTCACCGCCCCGTCAGGGGTTCGGAATTCGTAAGCCCAGGCCCCGCCGGGGAAGACGGCCAGGCGGGGGAAGAACCGCTTGCCCCCGTCGCTCAGGGCGCCGTAGGAGACCGCCAGCGCCGCCACCACGCTCTGGTGGCGTTTCGGCAGGCCCGGCCGCTCGTCGGCCACAGCGGCCAGGCTGCGCTGCACGCGGCGCAGCAGCGTCGCCAGCGTCAGCGCGGCGGCCTGCGGCGCTAGCAGCTCGATGGCCAGCGGCATGTAGCCCAGCTCGGCGCACAGGGCCTGCACCTGCGCGCCATCGCCGCGGCCATCCCAGCCGGCCCGCCCTGCCCATTGGATGAAGAGCTGCGCGGCATCGTCCGCTTTCAGCTCCCGCACGCGCTGAACCTGTCCGGCGCGTACCCTCTGGCGGCTGGTGAGGATCGCCGCGCTGGGGGCAGGCAGCGAGCCCACGAAGCCCAGCACGAGTGGGTCATCCCGCACCGTCTCGAAGTTGTCCAGCACGATCAGCGTGGCCCGGCCCGCCAGGTGCTCCCGTAGGAGCTGCGCCCGGTCCGCAGCGGCCCGCCGGAACGCCTCGCCCAGCACGGCAGCGCCGATCTCCTCGACGATGGACGCCAGCGGCCGCGGGGTCTGCAGGTCCACCCAGGCCACGCCGCCGGGGAAGCGGCCCCGCTCAGCCTGCCAGGCCGCCACCTCCCGCGCCAGCGCCGTCTTGCCGATGCCCCCCTCGCCGCGCAGCACCACCACCCGCTCTTTGCCCAACAGGGCACGGTTGGTGTCCACCATCTCCCGCTCCCGCCCCAGGAAGATCTGCGGTCGGGGAGGCAGGTTGTGGCGGCAGACGGGCGCGGTGGCCCGGTAGCCTCCCTCGGCGCGGCGCAGGAGGATGATACCTTCGGCCCCCGGCTGGGCCAGGAGATCATACTTGTCAGCTTCAGCTTTGGCCTCAACCCCTAACCGGTCGCTGCAGCGCACGGCCAGTTTGCCCTCGCCGAAAGCGCTGGCCAGGGTGTGCCCGCGGCCCAGGGCGGCGTAGAAGCCACCGCTGAAAGCGATGGCCGCCTCGTCGGTGATTCCCTCGGACCGCTCCACGGCCACGATGGCCGGGATGCCCGCCTGCTTCATCACCTCGGCCACGCTCCCGAAGTGGCAGGCGTTGAGCAGGGCCAGCCGCAGACCCTTGCCGGCCGTCAGGTCCCGCAGCAGGTCGGCGTCCACCGGATGGGTCAGGCCCTCCTCCGTCTCAAAGCCCAGGGCCTTCTGCCCGCCGTGGCCGACGAAGTGCAGCACGTCGGCGCCTTCCAGCAGGACCTCCTGCAAGGCGCGGGCCGTGGCGGGCAGGAAGGTCACGTCCAGCGGCGGATCGGCGCGGCGCAGCACTTCATCCATGCGCTGCCGCTCGGCGGCCACGTCCAACCGCACGACGGGGGTGAGGCCATCGGCTTCCAGGATAGGGCTGGCGATGAGCACCAGCACACGTAAGCGGTTGCGAGTGTTCATGAGGTATCCTCTGTAGTCGGGCACGGAACGAGGTGGGGTGCCGTTCGGATGCCACTCCTCTCCGCTACGTGGCTCACTACAAACGTTATTCTACCTTACTTGTGCACACATGTCAAACAAAAACGGCCAGGCACCTTGCCGGCGACTGACCGCACTTGTCCTCATCAACTGCAAACCCGAAACTGGGAACCCGAAACCCGCGTCCCCTATCCGAGCGCTTCCTCCAACATCTCCCGCACCTCGTCAGCTCCGGCAGAGTGCTCGTTGACGCGCAGTTCGATCTCCTCCTGCTCATTCACGTCCACGAGGATGATGTCACCCGGCGCAAATCTTTCAGCCAGCAGCATCTCGCTCAGTGTGTCTTCCACCTGGTGCTGGATCACCCGCCGCAGCGGGCGGGCGCCGAACTCAGGGTTGTACCCTTCCTCGGCCAGCTTTTCCTTGGCTGCTTCCGTGGCCTGCAGGATGATCTCCTGTTCGTTCAGTTGCTGCTGCACCCGTTTCAGCTCCAGGTCAACGATCCGCTTGATCTCCGCGCGGGTCAGCGCCCGGAAGACCATGACGCCATCCAGCCGATTGCGGAACTCGGGGCGGAAGGTGCGGTTGAATTCGGCCAGCACCTTTTGGCGCATCTCCTGATAGTCCCGCTCCCATTCCTCCGGTGTGCACGACCGCCGGTCATCCGTTTCCTTCGCCTTGGCCTGGAAGCCCAGCGCCGCCGAGCGCTTGATCAGCTCGGCGGCGACGTTGGAGGTCATGATGACGATGGTGTTGCGGAAGTCCACCCTGCGCCCTTTGGCGTCGGAGAGTTGCCCATCCTCCATGATCTGCAGCAGCATGTTGAAGGCGTCGGGATGGGCTTTCTCGATCTCGTCGAAGCAGATGACGGAGTAGGGGCGGCGGCGGATGGCCTCGGTCAGTTGCCCGGCTTCCTCGTAGCCGATGTAGCCGGGGGGTGCGCCCACCAGCCGGGCCACGCTGTGCCGCTCCATGAATTCGGACATGTCCAGTTGCAGCAAGGCATCTTCGCTGCCGAACATGAACTCGGCCAGGGCTTTGGCCAGCAGCGTCTTGCCCACCCCCGTGGGTCCCAGGAAGACGAAGCTGCCGATGGGCCGTGTGGGGTCTTTCAGGCCCGTCCGCGCCCGCCGCACGGCCTTGGCGATGGCGCAGATAGGCTCGTCCTGCCCCACGACCCGCTCGTGCAGGGCTTCCTCCATCTGCAGCAGCCGCTGCGATTCCTTGGCGGCGATGCGGGATACGGGCACGCCGGTCCACATGCTCACCACTTCGGCCACGTCGTCGGCGGTGACGCGAGGGCGCTCGGCCGTCGCCTGCCAGTCCAGCCGCATCTGTTCCATCTGTTCCTGCAACTCACCGGCGCGGTGGCTGAGGGCGATGGCTTCTTCGATCTGTTCAGCCAGCAGCGCATCTTGTCGCTGCTTCTCCACCGCCCGCAGGCTGGTGAAGGCTTCACGCAGGGCCACGGCCCGCGGCGTCTTGTACATCCTCACGCGGGAGGCGGCTTCGTCAATGGCGTCTATGGCCTTGTCGGGCAGGAAGCGGTCGGTCACGTAGCGGGCGGTCAGTTGGGCGGCGGCGCGCACCGCTTCCTCGCTGATGTCCAGATTGTGATGGGCTTCGTAGCGCGCTTTGACGCCTTGCAGGATGTCTATGGTCTCCTCGATGGTCGGTTCTTCCACCAGCACGGGCTGGAAGCGTCGCTCCAGTGCGGCGTCGCCCTCAATGCGCTTGCGATACTCGGAGAGGGTGGTGGCGCCGATGCACTGTAATTCGCCCCGTGCCAGGGCGGGCTTGAGGATGTTGGCGGCATCCACCGAACTGCCGGCGGAGCCAGCCCCCACCAGCATGTGCACTTCGTCAATGAAGAGGATAGACTTGCTGCCTTTGATCTCCTCGATGACCCTCTTCAGCCGCTGTTCGAACTGCCCGCGGTACATGGTCCCGGCCACCAGGCTGCCCACGTCCAGCATCAGTAGACGCTTTTCTTGCAGAGACTCCGGCACATCGCCCGCGACGATGCGCTGGGCGATACCTTCCACGATGGCCGTCTTGCCCACGCCCGGCTCGCCGACGAGGGCAGGGTTGTTCTTCGTGCGGCGGGAGAGGATCTGGATGACCCGCTCGACCTCTTTCTGGCGGCCAACGACGGGGTCGAGCTTGTCTTCCGCCGCCAGTGCTGTGAGGTCAACGGCCAGTTGGTCCAGCAGTTTGGTCTCGGGGCGGGGCGTCTTTTCGCCTCTGGCCCTCTCCGGCGACGGCTCGCCTGTTTCCAGGAGATGGCGCACGGCCGCCGTGCGCACCTGCTGAGGGTTCACGCCCAACTTTTCCAGGGCCTCCGTGGCGATACAGGGGTCAAGGGCTACCAGTCCCAGCAGGAGGTGACCGGGGTTGATGTAGTGATGGCCCATGGTGCGGGCCTCGTCAATGGCCGTTTGGATCACTTGCTTGGTGCTGGGCGTGAGGACTGGGCGACCCACCCGCGTCCCTCGTCTCTCGGGCATCATACGCTCCAGGCTGCGAATGATATGTAAGGGTCGCACATCCATCCCGCGGAGCACTTGGGCGGTGATGCCTTCTTCTTCTTTCACCAGGCTGAGGAGCAGGTGTTCAGTGCCCACGTAGTCGTGGTTCAGGCGGCGCGCTTCTTCCACGGCCTGGCTGAGAATCTGCTGTGTTTTTTTGGTGAAGCGATCGAGCTTCTGTGACATCCAGAATACCTGACACGCGCCGCGAGGCGGTGGCTGAAGCGCCTCCGGCAATAGTTATGGTTCAGCAGTTACGCAGTTCGCCGGTCGAGTAGGCCTGTGAGGGCTGCATTGAGACCCGGAACTGTGTTGACAGCGCCAAAGCTGGCTTTCGATACGGCCTGCGGCCTACTCCAGCGGCGTTTTGGCTTTGACAGCGTAACTACTGCTATGGTTGTGATGGCCGTGGTGGTGATGCCTCGGGACGAATGATTCCCGCTAGTTCTGTGGACTCTCGGCTGGCTGGGGTGCCGTTTCCTCAGCAGTGGGTTCGGCCTCTGCTTCCCCATCGGCAGGTTCGGCTTCGGCTTCTTCGGCAGCCGGTTCAGTTTCGGCTTCCTCGACAGGAGGCTCGGCCTCTGCTTCTTCCACGGCGGCCGGTTCGGCTTCGGCTTCTTCGACAGCCGGTTCGGCTTCGGCTTCCTCGGCCGGAGGCTCGGCCTCTG
>JACNHM010000221.1 GCA_014383605.1 Chloroflexota bacterium | reverse complement strand
TTCGAGAAGGTGGCCGAATTCACCACCTATCCCCGCCTGGGTCCCTTCGTCTTCAATGACGATGCCGCCGACGAGAGCTTCACCGTCTACGATCATCCCAAGCCCATCGTCTTTAAGAAGGTGCGGGAGCTGAGCGCGATGGAGTGGGAATCCCTGCTGGGCGATAGCTGGGACGAGGCCATCCGAGGCTACGTGGGCGCGCCGACGCCACTGGCCCGTTTCTGGGACATTACTTCTCGACCTGAGTCACGCCCCATTGAATCCGAAGAGGGCAAAACGCTGCTCCTTGACCAGCCAGTGGATGAGCTTCCCGTCGTTGACGACTTCCGCTGGAACGGCCTGGCCAACCGCTATCATCTGTTCGCCGTCATCTTCTGGTGGCTGGCGGTGGCGCTGGTGGGGCTGGCTGCTTGGCCGCTGACCTTCGTCATCTTCCGCTGCCTGTCGGACCGGGGCTACATCCTGGCCAAGAGCCTGGGCCTCATCATCGTGGCCTACCTGGTGTGGATCTCGGCCAGCCTGCGCCTGCTGCGAAACAGTCTGCCAACCATCATACTGGCCCTGGCCCTTCTTGCCCTCCTCTCGTTCTATTTCTTCCGACGCCACAGAGAGGCGATGGTCGCTTTCTGGCGCGATAGGGGACGGCTGATCCTCATCAACGAGGTCCTCTTCGCGGCGGCGTTCCTGTTTTTCGTCGTCATCCGCATGCTCAATCCCGACCTGTGGCAGCCCTGGCTGGGCGGCGAGAAGCCCATGGAGTTCGCCTTCCTGAACGCCATCCTCAAGAGCCCCTACTTCCCGCCCTACGATCCCTACTACGCTGGGGGCTATATCAACTACTACTACTACGGCCAGTTCATCGTGGGCCTGGTGATCAAGCTGACGGGCGTCATGCCCTCGCTGGCCTTCAACCTGGCCATCCCGATGCTGTTTGCCCTGACGGTGGGGAATGTGTTCTGCATGGGGTATAACCTGGGGCGGGCGCGGAATCGCGTCCTCACCGGATTGCTGGCGGCGGGTTTCGTGGCCGTGCTAGGCAACCTGGACGGGATGGTGCACCTGGCCGACCGGCTGAGTGGGATAGGCGGCTCTGGCTTCAGGAGCAGCATCCCTGGCCTGGAAGGGCTGGTGCGGACCTGGCCGGGCCTGTTGAAGGTCATCCAGGGCCAGGCGATGCCCTCGTTGGACTACTTCGGCCGCACGCGGGTTATCCCCGGCACCATCAGCGAGTTCCCCTACTTCAGCTTCCTCTTCGCCGATCTGCACCCCCACATGATAGGGATACCGTTCACCATCCTGGTGTTGGCCCTGGCGCTAGAGATCGTCCTGGACGGGAAGCGGCGAGAGGCGGCAGGCTGTGAGCCTCTGGCGACTGCCGTCCGCTATCTCTCGCTCCCCATCTGTCTTGGGGCGCTGGCGGTGACCAACACCTGGGACCTGCCGACTTATTTGGGCCTGATCGCCGTCGCCTTCTTCCTTCGGGAGAGGTTGGCTCACGGCAAATGGAAGCTCGCCCGGCCCGCGATTTCTACCATCGCTGTTGGCGGCTTGAGCCTGTTGCTTTACTGGCCCTTTTTCGCCCATTACCAGGCCCTCAGTGTTGGCCTGGGCCTGGCCATCACCAGAGGGCGGACCGACCTGGCGTCCTTCCTGACCGTGTGGGGCTTTTTCCTGTTCATTCTCATCACCTTCCTGCTGGTGGAGCTGGTGCGACAGCGGGCCAGGCTGGGGGTGCTGCGCTTCGTGCGGGTCGCGTTAGCGCGCTGGGAGGTGCTGCCCCACCTGGCCGAGATTTACAAGGCTTTGGTGCATCGGCAGACGTCGAACTATCTCCTGGCCATCTACAGCCTGGGAGGGATGCTGCTGTTCATGGTGGTGTTGGCCGTTCTGAAGTTCTGGGTGCTGGCCTTCACGCTGCCCTTGGTTGTCGGCGCCCTGTTGCTCCTGTTGCGCGACGATGCCTCGCCGGAGGAGCTTTTCGTCTCTCTGCTGGTCTTCACCGGCTTGCTGGTGGCGGCGGGCTGCGAGGTGGTCTATCTGAGAGATCACCTGGGCGGCGACCAGACCTGGTGGCGCATGAACACCATCTTCAAGTTCTACATCCAGGTCTGGGTGATGCTGGGCATCGCCGCGGCGGTGGCCCTGCCCCACCTCTGGGCCAGGCGAAGGCGCTGGCAATCGGCGGGCCAGCGGCGAGCCTGGACTGCCGCTCTGGTCTTGCTGGCTTTCGCCAGCCTGCTCTATCCCCTCGTCTACACCCCGGCGCGGGTGAGCGACCGCTTCCCTGGCGACAGGCCGCCCGTGGGCACCCTGGATGGCATGGCCTTCATGACCGTCGGCTCCTACACCTGGCCGGATAACAACCGCATCGAGCTGGAGTACGATTACCAGGCCCTCCAGTGGCTGATAGCCAACGTCAAGGGCACGCCCGTCGTCGCCGAGGCCGCCTTGCCCTATTATCGAGAGGGAGGGTTGCGCGTAGCCACCTACACAGGGTTGCCCACTTTCCTGGGCGCTCACCAGAACGAACAGCGCTACGCCTCACAGGTGGGGGAGCGCGATGGAAAGGCGCGCGACTTCTTCAACACCCCCGACGTCTCCCGCGCCC
>JACNHM010000015.1 GCA_014383605.1 Chloroflexota bacterium | reverse complement strand
GTAAGGGCGGGGTGGGCGGCCCGCGGAGGGACGCGCCCGCCATTGTTGAGGCCAGCGAGACAAAGATAGGTCAAGTCAAATGGTTCAATGATGCCAAAGGCTACGGTTTCATCGCCCAGGAAGACGGGCCAGACGTGTTTGTGCACTTCTCGGATATCGCCGGATCGGGTCGGAGGTCACTAAGAGAAGGGCAACGAGTATCCTTCCGGATAGGCCAGGGGCAGAAAGGGCCAGCGGCTCAGGAAGTGACACCACTGGATTAGCGGCAATCGTTCACTAATGGGGAACGGACGAGTCGTGCTCGTCGCAGATCGTCACCCCGGCCGACGCCATGGAACTGTCGCCAGTTGCGGTCAGGGTCTGGTACGCCCCCGATGCGCACATCTCAAAGCGCATTCGAGTCTTGACAAGAGCGCTCTCCTGCGCTATACTTATGCAAGATGCGGAAGTTAGACAAGATGGATAGCACAAGGAGAGTGATCATGCCCGTGAAACTGAGATCAAGCCAGGTGCAGCAGAATTTCGGCCAGGCTGTGGATCGCGCCCTGATGGGGAATGACGTCATCGTGGAGCGCTACGGGGTGCCCCGCGTAGCCCTCGTCGAGTACTCGCGCTACCAACGGCTGGTGGAGGCAGAACAGGAACTGCTGCGCACCCGTCTGCAACGAGCCTCCGCCGCAGCTTCGGCCCGAGCTGCCCACCTGACCGAAGAAGATGTCGAAGAACTGATCGAGCGAGCACGGGGCGAGGTCTACCGGGAGACATCAACGACATGATCCGCGTTGTCGTGGACACCAGCGTCCTGATCCGTTACCTGATCAAGCCCAGCGCTGCCATCAGGGAATTGATCGAGATACGGTGGCTGGACGATGAAGTACAGATGGTGACGGCAGCAGAGTTGATCGAAGAACTGGAGGGGGTGCTGGGACGGGGTTACAGCCAGGCGCTTATCGGGCCTGAGGAGGGACAGGCGTTGCTTGACGCGATCCACCAGAAGGCAGAGATTCTGCCACCGTTGGGGACTATTCCCTCCTACACCCGTGACCCCAAGGACGACAAGTTCGTCGCTTGCGCCCTGGCCGGGGATGCCGAGTACGTCATCACGGTAGATAAGGACCTCCTGGTTCTCAAGACCCTGGGCGGTGTCCGCATGATGACTCCTTACGGGTTCATGGCGCTGTTTCAGGATGCAAGGTAATCATCCGCCCGAATAAGGCCACGAAAGCGAAGAGAGCCCATGACCAGGCGAAGAAGAAGGCGCCTGATGGAGCAGGGCAAAGTGGATGGGATGACGGTCAGCAGCCCGCCGGGTTCCTCGTACGCGGTGCGGCCCAAGAAACGAGGGACAGAGAGGAAGAAGGCATGCTCCTGCTTAACTTCGCCCATCCTCTGACGTCCGCGCAGCGGGAGCAGGTGGAAGCGCTGGCCGGGAAAACGATTGCGCGCATCGTTGACGCACCGGCGCAGATGGCCAACGGCGAGCCGTTCGCGGCACAGGTGGTGGCGCTGGCCGACGGGGCCGGGCTGACGGCGGAGGAGTGGCAAAAAGAGCCGCTGCTGGTCAATCTGCCTGGCTATGCACCGGCAGCGGCCGGCCTGCTGGCGGAGATCCATGGGCGGGCGGGGCATTTCGCGGCTATCGTGCGCATGCGCCCGGTGGAGGGCAGTAACCCAACGGTATACGAGGTAGCGGAGATCATCAACCTGCAGGCCGTGCGGGACGAGGCACGGCGTCAACGATAGAATAAGGCCGATCATATCGGCCGTCATAGGTCCTGTTGCTCCGTCGACGCCCAACACGGTTGGGCTTCTACCCCTGTGCTTCTACCCCTGTACTGAACAGTCTCGAATTCGCGGCAGTATCTGGCTGAACTCCTGGAGAGTGGTTGCCATGGACATGCTGAAGAGTATTTGGAATTTCGTGCTGCAGACCCTGTTGGCGGAATTTGTGGTGGTGGTTGCCGGTGTGCTGTTCGCGCAGGTCATTCAGAGATGCTGGCAGCGGTGGAGGTATGGGGGCTGGCAAGTGCGCATCCACAAGCAAGGAAGAACGCTCATGAGCCGGAAGATTTCGGCAGGGAAAGCGCGGGAGATCCTGGAAGAACCGGCAGACCTGTCCGTGTTCCTGAAAGGTGTGGTCAGCCCTTACGCCTGGGTGAACTGTGATATCATCGAGGAAGGCCGGAAGATCGGGCTGTTGCAGGAAGATCGGCAGAACCGCGTTTTCACCATTGACCTGGACAAGAACTGTCCGGACGACCGCAGGGAGGGAGCGCCTCCCAGTGTTCCCGTGTGACCATGCCCCTCAGTCTGACCATTCCCCTCGTCCCTGACGAACCAGAGCGGCTGCCGGAGAATCCGCGGCGGGCGCTGCAGGCGACGTTTTACGACTGGCTGCGGGCCGGCGATGCCGCACTGGCCGGCCGCGTGCACGATGCCGACGGGCCGAAGCCTTTCACCATCTCCGATCTCTTCCGCAAGCGGGGGAGCGAGGACAGCTTCTGGCGGGTGACGCTGCTGCAGGATGAGATGGTGGAGCCGCTGGCGCAGGGCCTGATGACAGCCTCGCACGTGAACTTCTTGGGTACCGAGGCGCCCATCCGCCACCAGGCGGTGG
>JACNHM010000563.1:7897-12866 GCA_014383605.1 Chloroflexota bacterium | reverse complement strand
ACGTCTTCGTGCCCCACACCACCGCCGGCGTCACCCTGAACGAGAACTGGGATCCCACCGTGCGCCACGACATCCTGCTGACGCTGGACGAGCACCTCGTGCCGCCCGATCCACGTCACCGCCACGGCGAGGGGAACTCGCCCGCGCACATCAAGGCCACGCTGTGCGGGGCCAGCGCCACCGTCTTCGTCAGCGGCGGGCAGGTGCAATTGGGGAGATGGCAGGGGATCTATCTGGCGGAGTTCGACGGCCCGCGCCGCCGTCGCGTGTGGGTCAAGGTGCTGGGGGATGGCAGATCGCTGGTGACCGATAGCTGATCAGCCGTCCGCGTGTGTCCGTGTTAGTCCGCGTCCTGTTTCTCCGCACGCCTCTTCGATGAGCGCCAAGGTCAGCGCCTTCGTCTCCTGCTCCGGATCGAGCACCGGGCCGACGCAGGCCGGGCAGCCGTGGGCGCAAGGACAAGCGGACACCAGCTCCCTGGCCGCTTCCAGCAGCGTGCGGTGCAACTCGTACAGCCGCGCGGAGAAGCCCAGACCAGCGGGCACTTTCTCGTATAGCGTGATGGTCGGCAACCGCGTGGAGGTGGAGCGGGGCTCGGTGATCGAGCCCAGGTCGCGGGGATCGCACATGAGGTGCAGCGAGGCCACGTGGCTCAGCGCGTAGCCCAGGCCGGCCAGCCCGCTGCGCACCCGTTGGCTTGTTTCCGCCTGGCGGTGGCAGGTCGGGCAGAGGGTGACCAGGTTCTCCAGGCGGTTGGCCTCCCGGTAGGCCTCGTTCTCGCCGGGCGCGTAGCCGAACTCGCGGAAAGGACGCAGGTGGTGCACGTCGTGCTGGCGACCGGGCCGTTCGGGGGCGCGGCAATGCTGGCACTGATAGCCATCCCGTGCCCGCGCCAGGTCCCGCTGCGCCGCCCAGTTCGGCCCGTAGTCCATGCGGTCGCTGACCCACAGACCGCTCAGCCGCAGCCGCTCCACCGTTTCCTCAGGCAGGCTCAGCCAGTAGGCCGTGGTCTGCATCTCCTGTTCCGGCAGGTCAATCTCGCCCCAGCCCAGGTTCTCGTGCGTGTAGCGCTTGACCCGCCGGTAGCCGGTGGCCTTGGACTTCACCAGCACCTCGCCGTGGGCCTTGACCGCCCCCCCGTCTTGCCTTTGCTCCTGGACCTCCAGCACCTGCACCTGCTCGCTGCTGCTGGCATCGGTGTAGAAGCCCACGTCAGCAGCGTGCACCAGTGCCCGCTGCCCCTCCCAGTCCAGCTCCTGCACCAGGTACGACTGCCCCTCGTGCAGGTAGACCGCGCCCTCGTACAGCAGGAAGGGCACGCTGAAGCGATCCACCTCGCCGATGACCTGCGGCTCGCTGCCGTAGTCCTCACGGGCCATGATGACGAAGCGATCCGGTGAGGCCGTGCGCAGCGAGACCTCCTGCGCCGGGTAGGTCTCCCCAATCCAGTGGTAGGCCTCGGCGCTGCGGTGCACCTCCCCTTCCTCAGCCAGGAAATCGAGCAGCGCGGCCACGTCGCCGAAATCACCGAAGCTCTCGCCCTGGGCGAAGGGCAGCTCGAAAGCCGCACAGCGCAGGTGGTGCAGCAGGATGACCAGGTTGTCCGGGTGAATGAGCGCCTGCTCCGGGCTGCGGTCGAAGAGATAGTCGGGGTGGGCGATGAGGTACTGATCCAGGGGGGACATGCTGGCCACCAGCACGGCCAGGGAGGTCTCCGTGCTGCGGCCGGCGCGGCCGGCCTGCTGCCAGGAGCTGGCGATGCTGCCCGGATAGCCCACCAGCACCGCCGCCGCGAGCTGGCCGATGTCAATGCCCAGTTCCAGGGCGTTGGTGGCCACCACGCCGCGCACGCTGCCTTCCCGCAGGCCCTGCTCAATCTCCCGCCGCAGCCGCGGCAAATACCCGCCCCGATACCCCCGCACGGCCTCCTCTGCCCCCTTTCTTTCCTTCGCCACCCAATCTCTCAAGTACGTCAACAGCACCTCCACGGTCAGCCGGGCGCGGGCAAAAACGATCGTCTGCACATCGGCGTCGAGCAAGCGGCCGGCGATGCTCCGCGCTTCCAGCAGGGTGCTGCGGCGGATGCCCAGCTCGCGATCCACCAGCGGCGGGTTGTAGAGCAGGAAGTGCTTTTCGCCCTTGGGCGAGCCGTCGTCGTCCACCAGCGTCACGGGGGCTTCCAGCAGCCGTTCGGCGTGCTCCTGCGGGTTGGCGATGGTGGCCGAGCAGCAGATGAACTGCGGTTGCGAGCCGTGGAACTGGCAGATACGGCGCAGCCTCCGCAGCACGTTGGCCACGTGCGAGCCGAAGACGCCGCGGTAGGTGTGCAGCTCATCCAGCACGACGTAGCGCAGGTTGGCGAAGAGATCGGCCCAGCGGGTGTGGTGGGGCAGGATGCCCGTGTGCAGCATGTCGGGATTGGTGATGAGCAGCCGCGCCGAGCGGCGGATGCGCGGCCGCTCTGCTTTCGGCGTATCGCCGTCATACACGGCACACCAGCCCCTCATATCTCTGCTGATTTGCTGATCTGCTGATTTGCCGATTTGTTGCAGTTCCGCCAGTTGATCTTGCGCCAGCGCCTTGGTGGGAAAGAGGTAGAGAGCACGAGCAGACGGCTCGTTGAGCAGCGTGTGCAGCACGGGCAGGTTGTAGCAGAGGGTCTTGCCGCTGGCCGTGGGCGTGACGACGGTGACGTGCTCGCCGCGCCGGGCAGCGGCCACCGCCGTGGCCTGATGACTGTAAAGCTGCTCGATGCCGCGGGCGCGCAACGCGGCCACCAGCCGGGGATCGAGTTCGGGAGGGAAGTCGGCAGTGCGGGCCGGCCGCGGCGGGAAGCGGCGCCAGGCCGCCACCTGGCGCATGAAGTTGGGATCGAGCCTCAGCTCCTGCACGAACGTGTTGAGGGACATGAGGCCATTATACGCTCAGAGTGTCGCTGGACAAAATCGGCGTCTCTTCGATTTGACACCACGGCGGTATACGATGTATAATGTGATGTATAATTCCGGCGACAAGGAGGTGTCAGGATGGCCAGAATGGTGCGCAAACAAATCTATATCGAGCCCCGACAAGAGGCAGTGCTCAGGCAACTGGTACGCCAAACGGGGGCAACAGAAGCGGAGCTGATTCGACAGGCCATTGATCGCCAGACAAGCTCTCTTGCTTTCCCCCGACGGGACATACGTGCCTGGCAAGAAGAGCGTGCCTTCATCTCCTGTCTGATAGAACGAGGCCCTGTACCCGGACGACGAACCTGGCAGCGGGAGGATCTGCATGAACGGTAGTATCTTCCTGGACACCAATGTGCTGGTCTACGCCTATGACCGATCAGAGCCGGATAAGCAGCAGCGAGCCTTGGAAGTGCTGGACCGGCTGGCCGTGACCGGAGCAGGCCTGATCAGCACTCAGGTCCTCTCGGAATTCTTCGTCGCCGTAACCCACAAGATCGCCGCTCCTCTGAGCGTGGACGAGGCCCTTGATCGGGTGAAGAACTATCTGCAATCCTGGATGGTGGTTGACCTGACAGGGATGATCGTGCTGGAGGCAGCTCGCGGGGTGCGGGATCACCAGTTCAACTTCTGGGATGCTCAGATTTGGGCCACGGCCCGGCTGAATCAGGCGTCTGTGGTTTTCAGCGAGGACTTCAACGTTGGCGCGGTGACGGAGGGAGTGCGGTTCGTAAATCCCTTCGCGGAGGATTTTCGAATCGAAGAGTGGCGGGGTTAACGGCGGCCGGGCGCCACCTCCTCTGCACGTTTTTCGGATGGGGACTTCGCCACCACCAGCGCGGGGGGAGCTGGCCGAAGTGCCAAAATGCGCGTTACCCCGATCCCCTCTACAGCCGCCCCAAATTGAACGTCCTGAACTCATCCCAACCATAGTTCAGCGGCGTCCACCAATAGTCGCGGCCAATACAGCGGAAGTAAGGCGGCCGCACAGACAGGATCACGTCGCCGATTTCGTAGCGGGGCAGGATGGGCGTGGAGACGACCAGGCTGCCCATCTCGCCGCGGCGCATCTCGTGTAACATCTTGATGCCTGATCGTGTGCGTACCTCGAAGAAGAAAAGGTCGTAGTTGGGCACCCAGGCCCGCTGCTCGTCCCGCTGCTGGCCGAACATGCCCTCGGTGGCCCCGTAGATCTCGCGAATGGCCGCCGGCCCGTAAAGCGCCCGCAGCGCCGGCGCATAATGGGTGTTGATACCCGGCGCGCTGCCCAGGGTCATGATCTGCGTCTGCCACAACTGCTTGGGGTAGACGCGGTGCGCCTTGCGCAGGTAGCGCCCGAAGCGCAGAGCGGTCATCACCACGCCTCCCACCAGCGTCACGTTCTCCTCTTTACACTTCTCGTAGGCCAGCGCGAAGCGCGCATCCCAATCGCGCTGCGTCTTGCCGCCGCCCAGAGCGTCAAGCTCCTCCTGCGTGGGCGCCGAGCGGATGGGCGTCTGAGCCGAAACATACTTCGTGTAGATGCCCGAGCTGTAGCCGTACTCCACTTCCCGCTCCCCCACCCGCACCGTCCCCACCACGGAAGGGAAATTCAGGTTCAGGTTGACGCCCTGGAACAGGTCGAAGCGGCCGCTGCTGGCCACGTAGTTCATCATCGCCCGCCCGGCGCTGACGCGCATGCGCAGGTCGGTCGGCGTCATGGGGACGAATTTGGACTCGCCCTTCGTCGTGCCGCGAGTGATCGCCCAGCCTATCGGCTCCTCATTGAGCAGCAGGCTCACCTCACCTCCCATCACTCGCTCGATGAGCGGCTTGTAGTCCTCGTAGGTGGCGACGGGAAAGGCGCGGCGGTAGTCCTCGATGGAGCCGACGTTGGCCGCGCCGTGCTGCTGGCCATAGCCCGTCTGCGCGTAGATCGCCAGCAGGCCGTGCAGCACCGCCTGCTGCGCCTTCGCCGGGTCATTCACGGCGTCGTGCCAGGGTTGCAAAAGGGCATTGAGCATTGCTTGGGGGTTTGGGCT
>JACNHM010000563.1:0-7703 GCA_014383605.1 Chloroflexota bacterium | reverse complement strand
CACAGCCGCTAATTGTTGGATAGCAGAGGTTGTGATAGAATGAGCGTCTGTGACGACTGCTGCAAGGAAGGCACCGCGTGAGCGACCGCCAGCAATCCACTGATCACTCAGAGTGGCGACAACTGCTCGACCTGGGCGCACAATTGATGGCCCAGCCGACCCTGCGCGCCCGGCAGGCGCTGATCGTGGCCACGGCGGAGCGGCTGCTGGGCGGTCAGGCTGACCTCTGGCTGGCCGAACCGCTGCACCGCGCTCAGGGATCAGAAGAAGCCTTCGCTTTTCCGCCTGAGCCTCCCTCCGAGGCCATGCGCCGCGCCCTCGACATCCGCCAGATGGTCTACACGGGCGAGACTGAACCGCACCCCGCATCGGTCATGGCCGTGCCGCTGGTGACCCAGGACACCGTGCTAGGCGTGCTGCAGGTGGCACGGCCCGGCGGCTCGCCCTACAGCGGCGCGGAGAGCGAACTTCTCGACGGTCTGGCCGTCCAGGCGGCCTCTGCTTTGCACGCCGCCCAGCAACTGGCGATGGAGCGGCAGCAGTGCCAGCAATTGCTGCTGGTGCGCGAGGTCAGCGCCCAGGTCGTCTCCCTGCTCGACCTGGACGCGCTGCTCGACGAGGTCGTGAAGCTCCTGCACCACAGGCTGGGCTATCCCTTCGTGCACCTCTTCACCGTTGACCCCGTATGCCAGCGCATCCGCTATCAGACCGGCAGCGGCCCCCGCAGCCAGGCCTCGCAAGAGCAGGGGCTGAGCTACTCGCTGGATGACCCCGAGGGCATCATCCCCTGGGTGGCCCGCCACGGCGAAACGGTGCTCGTCAACGACGTGCGCGGCGAGCCCCGCTATCGGCCTTCGCCCTTGCCGCCGGCCAACACGCAAGCCGAGCTGGCCGTGCCTCTTGTTTTTGGCAACGATGTGCTGGGCGTGCTCGACGTGCAGAGCGACCGCCGCCACGCCTTCGGCGACCACGACCGCTTCCTGCTCGAGGCCCTGGCCGACAACGTGGCCATCGCCATCCGCAACGCCAACCTGTACCGCTCGGAACAGTGGCGGCGGCAGGTCGCCGACAGCCTGCGGGAGGTGGCCGGCCTCCTGGCCGCCGGCGTGGACCTCGATCGGATGCTCGAAGCCATCTTGACCGAGTTAGAACGCGCGCTTCCCAGTGACGTGGCCGCCATCTGGCTCCTGCGCGAGAGAGACCTGTGTCTGGCTGCGGTTCACGGCTATCCGGGGGAGGTCTGCGTGACCGATTTTTCGCCCGACACGCCCTGGCTCAGCCAGGCGCTGCAAGCGGACCAACCCTCCGTCCGCACCCCCGAGTCTCCCTACGAGCCGCTGGGCGCGGCCCTGGATTTCCCTCCCGACTACTCGGCCATCGCCGCCCCGCTGCGCACGGGCGACCGCCAACTGGGATTGTTGACCATGGCCCATCACACGCCGGGACGCTATGGCCCGGAGGCGCGGGCGATGACCGCTACTTTCGCCAGCTACGCCGCCGTGGCCATCGAGAACACTCGCCTCTACCAGACGGCGCAAGAGCAGGCCTACGTCTCCACGGTGCTGCTCCAGGTGGCCGAGGCCACCCAGGCGCAGACTACCCTCGACGACGTGCTGCAGACCGTCGTGCGGCTGACGCCGATGCTGAGCGGCGTGCAACGATGCGCCCTGCTCCTGTGGGATGAATCCAAGGAGACTTTTGTGCCCGCCGTAGCCTATGGCCTCACCCCCGAACAGCAGCCCCTCTTCGACCGCTGGATCCTCGATCTGCGATGTGCGCCGGCCTTCGGTCTCCTGGAGGCCACGAAGGCGCCCATCTTCGTTCCCGACGCGCTGGCCGAGTTGGGGCTGTCCGAAGAGACGGCCGCAGCCTGCGGTTTCCAATCCCCCTGGCTGGTGCCCCTGGCCGCCCACGGCGAGGTGCTGGGGGCCATGCTGGTGGACTATCGCAGCGACGAGGCCGATCTGAGCAGCGACGGGGAACTCGGCGACGTGCCCCTGGCCATCATCCGCGGCATCGCCTACCAGGCCGCCTCGGCGGTGGCCAATACCCGGCTGCTGCAAGAGCGGCAGGAAGAAGCCTACGTGTCGGTGGCCCTGCTGCAGGTGGCGCAGGCCGTGGTCAGCCCCGACACCCTGGACGACATCCTGGAAGCTATCGTCCGCATCACGACCATGCTGGTGGGCGTGCGGCGGTGCGCCATCTTCCTGTGGAACGAGGAACAGTCCGTCTTCCAGGCGGCGCAGGCTTACGGCCTCCCCGACGCCGACGCGGGAGTGCACGGCCCGGCGCGTCTGCTGAGCCGCCGCTACGCTCCCGGCGACTTTCCCCTCCTCGACCTGGTCCGCCAGCGCGACAGCCTGCTGATCCACCCCTCGGACACAGCCACAGAAGCGGGCGATCTGACCCCCGCCGACTTCGCCGGGCAAGGGCAGGATGAGTCTGGCCTGCTGGTCGCGGCTCCGCTGTCGGTGATGGGTGACGTGCTGGGGGTGATGCTGGTAGAAGAGGCCAGGGGGTCAGATCACCTCCGCGACCGGCGGCTGGAGCTGATCACGGGGATCGCCCGGCAGGCGGCTCTGGCTGTGCAAAACGACCGGCTGCTGCAAGAGCGGGCCGGGCGCGAACGGCTGGACCGGGAGCTGCAACTGGCCCACGATCTGCAGCAAACCTTCATGCCCAGCCAGGTGCCGCACCTGCCCGGCTGGGAGATTGCTTTCACCTGGCAAGCGGCGCGCGAGGTGAGCGGCGATTTCTACGATTTCTTTGAGCTGGCCGCGGGGCGGCTGGGGCTGGTGATCGCCGACGTGGCCGACAAGGGGATGGCCGCGGCGCTCTTCATGAGCCTCACCCGCACGCTGGTGCGGGCGGCGGCGCTGGAACACGCCTCGCCGGCCGCCGCGCTGCGTCGCGTCAACGATCTGCTGGTTCCCGACGCCCAGGAGGGGATGTTCGTCACCGCCGCCTACAGCGTGTTGTCATTGGAAACGGGGCAGTTGATCATGGCCAGCGCGGGGCACAACCCGCCGCTGCTTCTCCATTCCCGCGGGCGGGAAACGCGCTGGCTGCGCACGCGGGGGACGGTGCTCGGTGTGCTGGAGGAGATCCGGCTGGAGGAGCAGACCATCTCGCTGGAACCGGGCGACGTCGTGATCTTCTACACCGATGGCGTCACCGAAGCCTTCTCGCCGCAGGGCGACATCTTCGGCGACCAGCGCCTGCAGGCGGCTGTCGAGGCCGCCGCGGGCAGTTCGGCTCAGGCCATGCTGGAGGCCATCTGCGATGCAGTGGACGAGTTCGTCGGCGACAACCCGCCCTCCGACGACCTGACGCTGATGGTTCTGCGCCGGCTGCCGGCTGAAGAGGAGTAGGGTGTACTGGACGGTCATTGCGAGCGAAGCGAAGCAATCTCTGGCATGCTGATGAACGGTTCTCTGCCGGTCTCCTGACCGGCAGCCACCGACGGGGAGATCGCTTCGTCGCTGCGCTCCTCGCGATGACATGTGATCAACCCGCTCAGCCGATGCGCACCTCCACCTGCTCGCCGCTCTCCTCGTCGTCCACCTCCACCACCAGCATCTCTCCTCCCGCCGTGTCCGCCTCCGCCAGGGCCAGGATCACCTCGTCCACGGCGCTGTCTTTCAGTTGGGGCACCCAGGGCCGGGCCAGACGCAGTGCCCAGGCGGCCAGCCGCAGCGGCAGCGGCAGGCTGATGTGGATGCGCTGCTCCTCGTCGCGCACACGCACGTGTAGCCAGCGGGCCGTGCGCGACCACCAGGTCAGCCCGGCCAGCAGCGCGCCGAACAGCAGCAGCGGCAGCGTGCAGGCCAACCAACCGGGATGGCTGCGCCCTTGCGCGATCTGGACGGTGAACACCACCCCCAGCGCCAGCAGCAGCACCCCGCCCGCCAGCACGTAGGGCCACACGCTCTGCCACCAGTCCGGCGGGCCGGCGCCTGCGGTCTCCACGTCGTCACCGGCGGACTGCTCCGCGACCACCTCAGTCCCCGGCTGATCCGGCTCAGCCACCCCATCCAGCGCTGCCAGCAGCCCCTCCGCCTCTGCAGCGGAGATGATGCCGTCCTGGATCATCTGCAGGATTTTGAGTTGTGCTTCGTCCATGTCACTCCACGAAGATCTCCACGCGCTCGTTGTCTTCCTCGTCCACCACGTCTATGATCTTGCCTTCGGCGCCGCCGTCTATGGCCGCCATGAGCTCCTCCAGGTCAATGCCTTCGGGAGCGAAGCGCGCCCCCATCTTGGCGCCCACGTTGACCAGGCCCCAGGGCATGTTGATGTTGACCTTGTGCTGCCCCGACTTCAGGTCGGTGACCCGGATGCGCAGCCGGCGCGGCGGCTTGCCGCGGCCAGACGGCGCCTCTTTCTCCTCCTGACCTCCCTTGCCCTGCAGGGCCTGCAGCAACTGAGCACCCTGCTCGGCGGTGATCGTGCCCTCCTCGATCATCTTGAGGACGCGCAGCCGCTCTTCCATTGCCGTCATCTCTTCACCTCCTGTTATTCGACATAGATTTCCACCCGCTCGCCGTCCTCGGCGTCTTCGACGTCGAGGATCTTGCCCTGCACGCCCTGGCGGATGGCTTCGGCCACCTCGGAGAAGTCCAGGCCTTCGATGTCCGGCCCGAAACGGGCGCCCATCTTCAGCCCCACGTCCACCAGTCCCATGGGGATGTTGACGTTGACCTTGGCCTTGCCCGACTGCAGATCGGTGACCCGCACGCGGAACCAGCGCGGCGGCACAGCGCCGCTCGGCGGCTGCCGCTTCGGCCGGGCCTCTTCCAGGGCCGCCAGGAGCCTGGCTCCCTCCTCGGCGGTGATTGTGCCATCCTCGATCATCTTCAGGATGCGCAGTCGTTCTTCTGTGGTTGTCATTTTCGCCACCTCCTCGTTGGTTGGTAGGTTGGTAAATTGGTAGATTGGAAACTGGCTCACCACCTCGGCATGGCCCAATTTACCAGTGTACCAGTCTACCAATTTATCAGTCTACCGATTGCTCGGATGTCGGACGGGCTGCTATCTTCTGTTCTCTCTCGGCGATGGCCTGTGTCCCGCTGTTTTCCTCTATATGCACGATGGCCGGCACAAAGAAGCCGGCCAGTCCGATCACCTCGCAAAGCACACCGGCTACCACGTACCATACCTGAAGGCCAAGCCAATCGCTCACCGGGCCGGCGACCGCCAAGCTGAAGGGCGAAGTGATCCAGAGCAGGCTGCTCATCAGGGTGAACACGCGTCCCTGCATCTCTGGGGTAACGGTACCCTGAAGAATGGCCATGATCGGTCCATCTACCAGGGGGATCATCAACCCCACCACGGACATGCTGACCAATGCAGCCCAGAACCGCTCCCCTGGCGTCAGCCCCAGTGCCATAAGGCCCAAACCCAGTATGACCACTCCCATCATCGTGGTATAGATCTTGCGCCGGAAGCCACCCCAGGTGCTCAAGATAAGCCCGCCCACCAGAATGCCCACTCCGGTAACCGACTCCAGCAGGCTCAACTGGGCCGCGTCGCCCTGGAAGTGTTTACTTACCAGTAGCGGCAGCAACGAGAAAGCCGGCGTCAGCGCGATCTTGACAATCATCGCCGACCCTATCAGAGCCATCAGCCCCGGCCATCCCCGAATGTAGCGCACACCTTCGCCTATGTCGGCCCAGATGGATGGCTTCTGCGCCTCTCTCACCTCTGCACGCTGTGGCTGCGGCACGTGCACGAAGAACAGCGGGACGACCGCCAACAGGGCCGTGCCCACGTCTACCAGCATGACGCCGTACAGCGGCAGCAATTCCATCAACAGCGCACCCAGCGGCGGGCCAACGACGTTGAGCGTCCCATTCAGTGTCTGATTGAGGCCCGCCACCCGCGTCAGATGCTTTCTGGGCACCATGAGCGAGGTGGAAGCCTGCATGGCCGGCCAGTGGAAGCTCCCGCCTACGGCACGTACCAGCATGATGACGTAGACGTGCCACACCTGCATGGCGTCAGTCCAGAACAGATAGGCCAGCCACAGCGAAGCCAAGGCGATGATGCCATCGGCGACGATCATCACCACGCGCCGGTTCCAGCGGTCCACGTACGCTCCCGCGATAGGGCTGAGGACAATCTCCGGAACGAGCGCAACCAGCGATGCTGTGGCCAGCACCGTGGCCGAACCGGTCAGCTTGGTAAGCCACCAGATCAGGGCAAACTGGGCCACCTTGCTGCCGATCAGCGAAAAGGCCTGCCCTGTCCAGATGGAGAGGAATGGGATCGTCCATTGGGATTGCTGCTGTGTGTGTTTCATCAGTGCACACTCTACCAACACCAACTACTCGGACGCCAGTGGCATCGCCACTGCCGCGCTGCCAGCCATTACTTCCGTCGGCTCCTGCAGCATCGCCCACCCCATCCCGCCGGCCAACACCATGATCAACCCGCAGGCGACGAAGACCGTGCGCACGCCGATGAGATCGCCCAGCGTGGCGGCCAGGGCCATGGAGAGCACGTTGGCCACGCTCTGCACGGTGCCCGAGGCGCTGTTCACACGGCCCATCAGCTCGTCGGGCGTGACCGTCTGTACCAGCGTGCTGGCCGCGGCGTTGAGCGGCGGCAGTGACAGTCCCACGAGAACGAGAAGAGCCAGCACGGCGACGAAGGCCGGCGCCAGCCCGATGGCTGCCGCCGCCAGGCCGAGGAAAACGAGGCTGCCACTCAGCACCCGCGTGCGCCGGAAGCGGCTGGTCAGCTTGCCCACCACGATGCTGCCCACCAGCATGCCCACCGCCTGCAGCGAATCGGCGATGCCCAGTCCTTCGGGGCCGACGCCAAACAGGCGATCCATGAACGGCACCCACAACACGTTGATGGCCCCGATGCCCAGCATGACCACGGTCATCACGATCACGATGCCCGTGAGCAGCCGGCTGCTCCGCACGAAACCCAGCCCCTGGCGCAGCTCACCCCACAGGTTGGCCAGGCTGGCGGCGCGTGGGGCCTGGGCCGCCTGCGGCACGCGCATGGCCCCCAGGAAAAGCGCCGACAGCAGAAATGCCACGGAGACGACGATGAAAGCGACCTTGGCCCCGGCGTAGGCGATGACGAAGCCAGCCGCCGCCGCCCCCAGCAGCATGGCCAGTGTGCGCGAGGTCTCCAGCAGCGCATTGGCGGCCAGAAGATCCCCCTCGCCCACCAGCGATGGCGTCACCGCCTGTCGGGCGGGGAAGAAGAAGACGCTGACGCCGGACATCAGGAAGCCGACGATGTAGAAGATCCACACCTGCTCGCGGCGGCCCACCAGCAGACAGAAGAGCACCAGCCCGCCGCGCAGCAGGTCGCTGGCGATCATCACCTTGCGGCGGTCGAAACGATCCACCAGGACCCCCGCCGGCAGGCCCAGCAGAAGCTGCGGCAGGGCCAGGGAGATGGTGGTGAAGCCCATGGCCAGCGTGGAGCCGGTCAGCTCGTTGACGGTGATGAGCAGGGCCAGCCAGTAGAAGTTGTCGCCCAGGCGGGCGATGATCTGCCCCAGCCAGAGCAAGCGGAAGTCCCTCCGTCGGCGCAGAATGGTCAAGAATTTGCCTTGAGTCATAGCCGTTGTTCCCGCCACCAATTTCCCAGTTTACCAATCTACCAATTTCCCAGTTTACCAATTTCCCAGTTTACCAATTTCCCAGTTTACCGATTTCCCAGTTTACCGATTTCCCAGT
>JACNHM010000321.1:9854-12891 GCA_014383605.1 Chloroflexota bacterium | reverse complement strand
GAGTTTCGGGTTCGAGGGTTTCAGGTTGGCCTTCAACCTGCAACCCTGAAACGCCCACGGAGGCAGAGGAGCATGCGGACGATTGAACTCGACGGCGAGTCGCTGACGATTGAAGATGTGGTCGCTGTGGCGGGGGCGACGCCGGGGACGGTGGCCTTGCGCCTCACACCCGCGGCGCGACGCAAGGTACAGCGTGCCCAAGGGGCGGTGGAACGTTTCGTCGCCCGCGGCGACGTGATCTACGGCGTCACCACCGGCTTCGGAGCCTTCAAGAACAAAGTCATCCCCCCCGACCAGGTGCGCCAGTTGCAGCGCAACATCCTCATGAGCCACGCCGTGGGCGTGGGCGAGCCTTTCGCCGCCGAGGTGGTGCGGGCGATGATGCTGGTGCGGGCCAACACGCTGGCCAAGGGGCATTCCGGCATCCGGTTGGCGACGCTGGAGAGGCTGCTGGCCCTGCTGGAGCGCGGCGTGCATCCCATCGTCCCCAGGCAGGGGTCGCTGGGGGCCAGCGGCGACCTGGCCCCGCTGGCCCACGTGGCGTTGGTGCTCATCGGCGAGGGCGAAGCCGAACACGAAGGAGAGCGAGTGCCGGGACGGGAGGCGCTGCGGCGCGCCGGGCTGGAGCCGGTCACGCTGGAAGCCAAGGAGGGGCTGGCGCTGACCAACGGCACGGCGCTGATGGCCGGCCTGGGCGCCCTGTTGGTCGTGGAGGCGGAGCGAGCGGCGCTGGTGGCAGACATCGCCGGCTGTCTCAGCCTGGAGGCGCTCTATGGCACCACGGTGGCATTCGATCCCCGCATCCACGCCGTCCGTCCTCACCCGCGCCAGGTGGAGTGCGCCGGGCGGTTGCGTCGGCTGCTGGCAGGCTCAACCTTCGTGCGAAACGCCCAACGTTTTACGGATTACGAATTACGCTTTACGAATTCGCCTGCCAGCAGTACACCACAGGGCGACGAGCTTCCCTTTGATCCCCAAGACGCCTACACACTCCGCTGCATCCCCCAGGTGCACGGCGCCTGTCACGATGCCATCAAGTACGCCCGCTGGGTGGTGGACATCGAGCTCAACAGCGCCACCGACAATCCGCTCATCTTCTTCGACGAGACGGGAGAGCCGGAGTGTCTTTCCGGCGGCAACTTCCACGGCGAGCCGCTGGCCATCGCCTTCGACTACCTGGGGCTGGCGCTGACGGAGCTGGGCAACATGGCCGAGCGCCGCCTCACCCGTCTGACCGACGGCAGCAGCAACCGCCACGTGCTGCCCGATTTCCTGACCCAGCACGGCGGCCTCAACTCCGGCTTCATGCTCACGCAGTACACGGCTGCTGCGCTGGCCTCGGAGAACAAGTCCCTGGTGCATCCCGCCAGCGCCGATACCATTCCCACCTCGGCCAACATGGAGGATCACGTCTCCAACGGGCCGGCGGCGGCCCGCCAGGCGCGGCGCATCCTGCGCAATCTGAACTACATCCTGGCCATCGAGCTGTTCGCCGCCGCCCAGGGCATTGACTTCCGCCGCCAGGTGCTGGGCCCGCGCGCACGTCTGGGGCAGGGCACGGCTGCGGCCTATCGGCTCATTCGGGAACGAGTGCCTTTCCTGGAGCGGGATGCCATCATGTACCCTTACATGGAGGCAGTGCACGACCTGGTGGTCAGCGGCGAGCTAACAGGCGCGGTGGAGGCGGAGCTGGCGTAGTCTCAGTAGGTCACAAATGGCTGGCGAGGAGTGGCACTCCGAGCCCCTGGTCGGGAGTAGAACTCCCTCTCATCGGGTGGTGTAGTCTCAGCGAGAGGTCTCACTTTCGATTGCCTGGCCGGGAAAAAGGTGGTATAATCAGCCGTCGCCAGAAAGCTCATCAGCACACAGTTCACATAAGGATGCGGACATGGACACAACACAACTGACCCAGATGGTCAACTGGCTGGACGAAGAGCTCCGCCGCGAGCGGGCCGAGGTCACCAAGCTGCAGCAGTTTGTGGAGCGGCAGTTGGGTGAGCTCGCCGAACAGTCGCGGCAGATCAAGGACCTGGAGGGCCGTCTGGCCAACACCCAGGCCCAACTCACCAAGTTCAGCCAACTGGAACGGGCCCTGCAGCAACTCAAGAACGAAGTGGTGCTCATGCTGGACAGGCAAAGTGAGGAGCAACTCAAGTCTCAACGAGAGTTGGAGCAGCGCCGCCTGGCGGACCGGGAGGCACTGTCGAGAGGAATCGCAGAAACGCGCAAGGAGCTGCCGCGCATCGCCCGTATTGAAGAGACGCTGCCCGTACGGGAGGCGGAGGATCGCCGCCTGGGCGAACTGCTGATGAGCTTGCGCCACGAGGTCATGGCCATGGGCAAGGACTTCGACGAGCGCGCCCGCAACCTGACCTATCTGGCGGAGCAGCGCGCCTACGACAACAAGCGCATCGCCGGGCTGCAGGAGGAGAGCCTGACGCTGCTCAAGCGCACAGAGGAAAACACCAGCAGATTCACATCGTTGGAGGATTCAGCCCAGCGTCACGAGCGCCACATCCAGGGGTTGCTGCAGTTCCAGATGGACCTGAAACGGGAACAGGCGCAATGGATGGAGAGCCAGTTGCTGGCCGAGGAGCATCGGAAACGACAAATGGTAGAGTGGCGGCAGGAAGTGGATGCGCAGCGAGAGGATGTGAAGCGTCTGCTGGCCTGCACGGAGGAGTTCGACGAAGTCGCCGCCGCCGGGCGACAAGTCCTGGCCACGCTGGAGACCTTCAAGGAACAGATCCGGCGGGATCAGAACCAGATAGCAGAACTGCAGCGCTTGGCCGAGGAGCGGCAACGTAGAGAGTTGGAAGAATGGCAAGCGGAGGACGAGAAACGCTGGAAGAAGCACGAATTGCAGTGGGAGCATCAGTGGAAGGAGCAGTATCAGCGGCGCAACGAGCTGGTGACCCGCATCGCTGCGCAGGAGGAGGAAGTCAAGGCGCTATATCCTCAATTGGCTGGCCTCTGGCGCTTGCAGGAAGTGTATGGTGCTCATCGCGTGGCCGAGATACAACGCTGGCAGGGCGAG
>JACNHM010000321.1:6333-8915 GCA_014383605.1 Chloroflexota bacterium | reverse complement strand
CACGTAGATCACGGCAAGTCCAGTCTGGTGCTGGCCCTCACGGGCATTGACCCCGACCGTCTGCCCGAGGAAAAAGCCCGCGAGATGACCATTGACCTGGGCTTCGCCTGGCTGACGCTGCCCAGCGGCGAGTCGGTGGGCATCGTGGACGTGCCGGGGCACATTGACTTCATCAAGAACATGCTGGCCGGTGTGGGCTCCATTGATGCCGCCCTCTTCGTCGTCGCTGCCGACGAGGGGGTCATGCCCCAGACGCGGGAGCACCTGGCGATCCTCGACCTCATGCAGGTGCCCGCTGGAGTGGTAGCGCTCACCAAGATAGACCTGATCCGGGAACCGGAGTGGCTGGAACTGGTGACCGAGGAGGTAAGCGATCTGCTGGCCTCCACGCCGCTGGCCGGCGCGCCTATGGTGCCGGTTTCCGCCCGCACCGGCGAAGGATTGCCACAATTGCTGCAGGCACTGGAGGGCGTGTTGCAGGACGCTCCTCCACGACGAGACCTGGGGCGGCCGCGCCTGCCCATTGACCGTGTCTTCACCGTCGCCGGATTTGGCACCGTGGTCACCGGCACCCTCAGCGACGGCAGCCTGGAGATCGGCCAGGAGGTGGAGATCGTGCCCGGCGGGCTGCGGGCGCGCATCCGCGGCCTGCAGACGCACAAGCACAAGATCGAGCGGGCCGTGCCTGGCAGCCGCGTGGCCATCAACCTCAGCGGCGTGCGCACCGAACAACTGCAACGCGGTCAAGTGGTCACCCTGCCCGGCCTGCTGCGGACCACGCAGCTCGTGGACCTGCGGCTGCGCGTGCTGGCCGATGCCTCTGGCCCGCTCAAGCACAACCAGGAAGTGGACTTCTTTTCCGGCGCGGCGGAGGTGGTGGCCCGTACCCGCCTGCTGGATGCCGAGGTGATCCCGCCCGGCGGCGAGGGGTGGGTGCAGCTCCGCCTCCGCCAGCCAGCGGCCGTGGCCGCCGGCGACCGTTTCATCCTGCGGCAACCTTCGCCCAGCCGCACGCTGGGCGGCGGCCAGGTGGTCAACCCCCATCCTGGACGACGGCACCGCCGCTTCCGCTCCGAGACCATCGCTGGCCTGGAAACGCTGGCCCGCGGCCAGCCGCCGGACATCCTGCTGCAAAGGCTGCAGGAACGGGAGCCGGCCGGCGCGCGGGAGGTGGTGTCCGCCAGCGGATTGGAGGAGGACATCGCCCTGGGCGCGCTGGAGGAGCTGCTGGCCACGGGGCAGGCATCCTTCCTGGGCCTGGGCGAAGCGGCCGTGCCCGCAGCGCAGGCGGTGGCGGGCAATCGTTACCTGGTGTCGGCGGCAGGATGGCGACAGTTGACGGAGCAACTACAGGCCGTGCTGGCCGACTACCACCGCCAGTACCCGCTGCGCCTGGGCATGCCCCGCGAGGAACTGAAGAGCCGGCTGCAGCCGCGCCGCCCCTGGCCGGGTCGCCTGTTCAACGAGCTGGTGGGCCGGGCCACGGCCGAGGGCGTCGTGGCCGAGGTGGAAGGCGCCGTGCGCACGGCGGACCACGTGGTGCGCTTCACGCCGCAGCAGCAGAAGCAGGTGGATGCCGTGCTCGGCCGCTTCCGTGCCCAGCCGTACACGCCTCCCTCCGTGGCCGAGGCCACAGCCAGCGTCGGCCCCGATGTGTTGCAGGCATTGATCGAGGCCAACACGCTCACGCGCATCAGCGAGGACGTGCTCTTCCTGACCGAGACCTACGAGCAGATCGTGGCGCGGATCATGACCCATCTGCGGGCCGAGGGGAGCATCACCGTGGCCCAGGTGCGCGACCTGTTCGGCACCAGCCGCAAGTACGCGCTGCCGCTCATGGAGCACCTGGACGAGCGGCGGCTGACGCGGCGGGTCGGCGACGCACGGGTACTGCGTTGAGCGTGTCTTCTGTAGGGGCAGGCCTTGCGCCTGCCCGACTATCGGCGACGACGATCCAGAACGGTTTGACCTCCACCTGGCTGGGGCGGCCGGTGCATCACTTCGCCTGCCTCGGCTCGACCAACGACGTGGCCCGCGATCTGGCCCGCGGCGGCGCCGCCGAGGGCACGCTGGTCATCGCCGAGGAGCAGATTGCCGGCAAAGGACGTCTGGGGCGAAGCTGGTGGGCGCCGCCGTGCTCCTGCCTGCTGCTTTCGTTGATCTTCCGACCGCCCCTGGCCCCGGCGCAGGCGCAGCGGCTGACCATGATCGCCGGGCTGGCCTGCGCCGAGGCGGTGGAAGCGCAGACGGGCCTGCGCCCCGGCCTCAAGTGGCCCAACGACCTGGTGCTGGCGGGCCGCAAGCTGGCCGGCATCCTCACCGAACTGGAGACGGCGGGGGAACGGCTGGACTTTGCCGTGGTGGGCATTGGGCTGAACGTCAACGTGGACTTCCGGCAGCAAGAGGCAGATGCCAAGCTGTGCGAAAGCGCCATCGGCCTGTCGCAAGCGCTGGGACGGACGGTGGATCGTTTGGCGCTGCTCAACGAGTTGTTGGTGCGATTGGAACGACGCTACGAACGGTTGCGGGGGGGACAGTCGCCGCACGATGAGTGGGCCGCGCGGTTGGTAACATTGGGCCGC
>JACNHM010000321.1:4242-6148 GCA_014383605.1 Chloroflexota bacterium | reverse complement strand
GGGGTGGGAGGGTGGTGGAGGGCCAGGCTGTCGGCGTGGATGCCGATGGCGCGCTGCTGCTGCGCCTGCCCGATGGGCGCACGGAGCGGGTGCTGGCCGGGGACGTGACCTTACGTGAGTGTGATGAGAGATGAGTGTTGAGTTTCAGTGGCAGGAAGGGGAATACCGGACACCGCTGGTGCCGCCGCCTGAACGGCCGCGCCGGCGGCTGCGCCGCGTGCTGCTGATCGTGGGCGGCCTCCTGCTGGTGGCCGTAGCCGTCGCCGGGGTGATCCTCTGGAACCGGGCACAGGTCGGCCTGCGCGCCGCCCAGTCCGACCTGCAGGCCGTCGTGGACGCCGAGGTGACCGCACTGCAGCGGGGCGACGAGGAGGTCTATCTTTCCCTGCAGGATTTCAACCACCGGCAGTGGTACCGCTTCCAGGAACTCTACTTCAGCGCCCTGCAGCGCGCCGAGGAGGATGAGGTCGGCAAGCAGATCAGCGAGCTGCGCATCGTGGACCTGGATCTGGACGCGGACTCGGCCTGGGTGGAAGTCGAGTACGAGTTGGAGGGCGTGCCTTACCGGCGCGTGCAGTTTTACCGCCTGACCGCTGGTCACTGGCGGCACACAGCCCCCGACGTGCGCTACTGGGGCGAGCGCAAAGAATCGGAGACAACGCATGTGCGCTTCATCTACCGCCAGCGGGAAGAAGAGATCGTGCAGTCGGTGCGCGACGAGGTGGAGCGCTTTTATCAGCAGGTCGCGGACGATTTCGGCCTCTCCACCTTTGGTCACCACCTGACCTTCGAATTCCAACCCGTGAACGAGGCCCGACCAGCCTTGTACTCGCAGGGATACTTCCTGGTTCCCTCGCCCTTGCTGCTGGGCGTGCGCGCCGACGGTCAGCCGGACGGCGAGTTGCTGGCCAGCCTGGCGCACAGCGTGGCGTTGTACCTGGCCATCGAAAAGTCCGGCCTCTACGTGCGGCAGCCCGGCCCCGGCAGCAACTGGGTGCTGCTGAATGGCATCGTGGCCTGGGAGGTGGAGCAGTGGCAGCCGGGCTCAGCGCTGCCCGCCCCATGGCACGAATGGTTGCAGGAGGCGGCCGCGCAGGATGATCTGCCGCCGCTGAGTGCGCTCTGGCCGCCGTATCAGTTCCAGACCGACCGCGATGGCGGTCTGGCCTTCGCCCAGGCGGAGAGCGCTGTGGCCTACGCCGTGGAGCGACGCGGCCGCGAGGTGCTGCCCGCCCTGCTGGACGCCCTGGGCCGCAAGCTCTCCCCCGAAGAGACCATCGAGGCCGCGCTGGACATGGATGTGGCCACTTTTGAGGTAGGTTGGCAGGAGTTCCTGCAGCAATCTACGGTGGACAGGTAACATTGGGACGTGATCCGTGATGCGTGACTCGTGATCGGCTGAGTCACGCAGCACTCGTCACGCATCATGTTTGGGATGAGGAGGACCATGAAGACTCGCGACGACGCCTGGCAGTTGGTGAATGAGTACACGCACAACCAAAATCTCGTCCGCCACATGCTGGCCGTGGAAGCGGCGATGCGCGCCTACGCCCGTCACTTCGGCGAGGACGAAGAGCTGTGGGCCACCGTCGGCCTGGTGCACGATTTCGACTACGAGCAGCACCCCACGGCCGAGGAGCACCCCACCGCTGGTGCGGCCATCCTGCGGGAGCGCGGCTGGCCGGAGGAGATCGTGGACGCCGTGTTGTCGCACGGCAGCTACACCAATGTCCCCCGCGACACCTTGCTCAAGAAAGCGCTGTTCGCCGTGGACGAGCTTACGGGATTGATCACGGCTGTCGCCCTGGTGCGCCCCAGCAAAGACATCGGCGACGTCAAGGTCAAGTCGGTGCGCAACAAGTGGAAGGACAAAGCCTTCGCCGCCGCGGTCAACCGCCAAGAGATC
>JACNHM010000321.1:0-3964 GCA_014383605.1 Chloroflexota bacterium | reverse complement strand
CAGCAGCCGCATGGTACGATGCGGACGGAAGCTCGCTGAGACTTCCGCAACCAATCCATGAGGGGGCAAAGCAAAGTGAGACAACGTCAAGGCTGTTTGCAGGGGCTGCTGGAGATGTTCATGCTGACCGCCGCGTTCGACTGGCTGGAGAAGCGCTTCGGCTTTGGGCGGGGCTGCTCGTGCACTGGCTGCGGCTGCGGGATCATCATCCTGATCGCGTTCCTGGTGCTGGCCTGCGGCATCATCACCGGCACCGACTGGTTCCGCCTCGGCTTCTAGCAGGTGCAACGCACTTGGCAAGTGCGTTGCACCTGGGAAGGCAGGTCATGCAACTTGGCCAACTGATCGCGGCACTGCCAGACGTGCGACAGGCTGTCGTCGCCGACGACGCACTCCAGGCAGTGGACATCACCTCTATCACCGCCGACTCGCGCCAGGTACAGCCTGGCGCGTTGTTCGTCGCCTACGCAGGCATCAGCGTTGACGGGCACGATTTCATCGGCCAGGCGCTGACCAAGGGCGCGGTAGCCGTAGTGGGAGAGAGGGAATGGAGGGAAACAAGGGAACAGATGGAAAAGAGGGGGACGCCCTCATTTCCGCCATTTCCCTCCTTTCTGTACATTCACGTCCCCAACGGCCGCCAAGCCTTGGCGCATCTTTCCGCCGCCTGGCACGGCTTTCCCGCCCGCCGTCTGAAAATGATCGGCGTCACCGGCACCGATGGCAAGACGACGGTGGCCCATCTCATCCACGCCGTGCTCACCGCCGCCGGCCACAAGACGGGCATGATCAGCACCGTCAGCGCGCACATCGGCGAGGAGAGTTACGACACGGGCCTGCACACCACCACTCCCGACGCGCCGGAGGTGCAAGCCTACCTGGCGCGGATGGTCGCCGCCGGCAGCGACCACGCTGTGCTGGAAGCGACGTCGCACGGGCTGGCGCAGCAGCGGGTGGCGGCCTGTGACTTCGACGTCGCCGTGGTCACCAACATCACCCACGAGCATCTGGACTTCCACGGCTCGCACGAGGCCTACGTGGCGGCCAAGGCCATGCTCTTCGAGAGCCTGAACCACAGCTACCGCAAGCCGGGCGTGCCCAAGGTCGCCATCCTCAACGCTGACGACAGCTCCTTCCAGCGGCTGCGCAGCATCCCCGCCGACCTCCACATCACCTATGGCCAGGGCGAAAGCGCCGACGTGCGCGCGGCGGGCATCCGCTACATGCCCTCGGCCACCCGCTTTGCCGTCCAGGTGCGCCCTGGGGCGGTCACCCCCCAGACGTGGCGCTTTGAACTTAAGACCTCGCTCGTCGGTGAGTACAATGTGTACAACTGCCTGGCGGCGGTGGCCGTGGGGCTCTCGCAGGGAGTCGAAGCGGAGGCCATCCAGCGCGGCGCCGCCAGCGTCAAAGGCGTCATCGGGCGCATGGAGCGCATTGACGAGGGGCAGGATTTTCTGGCCATCGTGGACTTCGCCCACACGCCGCGGGCGCTGGAGGCTGCACTGGAGACGGCGCGCCGCCTGGCCGGCGGGCGGGTGATCGTCGTCTTCGGCTGCGCGGGGCTGCGGGACGTGCAGAAGCGTCCGTGGATGGGGCGCATCGCCGGGCAGTTGGCCGACGGCGTGGTCATCACTGCCGAGGACCCCCGCAGCGAGCCGTTGGACGAGATCATGGCCCAGATCGCTCGCGGCTGCCGGGAGGCGGGAAGGCAGGAAGGCCGAGACTACTGGCGCATCGGCGACCGGGCGCAGGCCATCCGGTTTGCCGTCACCATGGCCCAGGCGGGCGACGTGGTCATCGTCACCGGCAAAGGGCACGAGCGTTCCATGTGCTTTGGCAGCACCGAGTATCCCTGGAGCGATCACGCCGCTGTGCGCGCCGCGCTGCGCGGGGAAAGGCTTCCAGAGGCTCTCGCATGGTCAGAGATGAGATTTGGTCAGGGAGAGGAATGATGATGAAACGGCTCGCCATCAGGCGATGGGTGGTCGTGCTGGCGGTTGTGATCTTGCTGCTTTTGTCTACTGCCTGCAGCCGGCCAGAGCGCACGATCAAGATCAGCGACGACTGGAGCCGCGGCCAGCGTCTGGGCTTCGCCTCCTTGCTTCAGCCCACCGCCCTGGCCGTGGAGCCGGACGGCCAGCGCGTGCACGTGGCCTGGAGCGGTCGCCAAGCAGAGGGCGAAGATACGGAGCTAACCTACGCGCAACTGGATGGCGAGGGCACGACGCGCGTCCAGCAGGTGCTGCCTTTCCTCTTCCTTCCCCGTCAGCCACACCTGGCGCTTGCTGCCGATGAGCACGTGCACCTCTTTGCCCTGGCGCGGCGGGATGCCGCGTCGCCGGATGGCGTGTTCTACATGCTGCTGGATGCCAACGGGATGCCGCAAGGGGAAGGGTGGCAGCTTTCGTCCCCCGAACAAGCAACGCTGAACTACGAGGCCGTAGGCCACAGCGATGGCAGCGTGGACGTTTTCTGGGCGCAGGAGGGGGGCGAGACCACAGCGCTCTACCACCAGCGGCTGGGGCCGGACGGCTCGCCACAGACCAACCCCCTACGCGTCACCGAAGGTCAAGAACCCACAGCCCAGATAGACCGACAAGGCACACTGCATCTGGCCTGGTTGGCCCCCACCGCCGGCCGAGACAGGCGACTGTACTACGCCGCGTTTCCCCAAGGTCAGGTCACTGCCACCACGGGCGTGGCGGTGGGCATCACACCGGCAGAGGGCGTGGGCATACAGAGACCCCTCGTGCTGGGGCTGGACGAGCGCCAGGTGTACCTCATCTGGTCAGTGGAGTGGCGCAGCGGGCTTTCGGCAGGTTCTGCGGAAGCGCCCTACGTGCATTTCCCGTTGGGCAGGCCACAGGACGCGCGCAGCGGGAAGCTGGGAGTCCCGGAGGATGCCGAGGCCTATGACACCCTGGCAGGCCCTATGCGGGAGGCGCACGCCTATCGGTTGCAGAATCTGCTGCTGGCGCTGCCGGGCAGTATGGGACGTTTGAGTGGATTCCTGGAAGCGCCCCGCGCCGTCCCCGGCCAGCGTGAGGAACTGGCCATCGTGGTGAGCTCGCAGGTGCAATTCCGCCGCAGCGACGACAGCCAGTTGGTGTTGGCACTTTTCAAGGACGGCCAGATGGTGGGCTACCAGATGGTTGGCCGCACCACGAGCTTCTCCCAGTGGCCGGTGGCTGTTGCCGACGGCAGTGGTCACCTGCACCTGGTCTGGATTGACTACGACTCGCCGACAGAACACGGTGTATACTACGCCAGCACCGCGCCCGCCGTGCAGGCGCATCTCAATAGCAGAACACGCCAGGACGTGCTGCTGGGAGCGGCACAAGCGGTATGGGGTGTGCTCTCCGGCCTGTCGCTGCTGCCGTTGGCGATCATCCTGATGGTGCCGCTGGTCATCTGGTGCGGTCTCTTCTACATCTTTGGATCGGATGACAGCCTCTCGGAGCGTGGCCCGCTCATCGGCTTCATCATCGGTCTGGTGATCTACTTCCTGGTCAAACTGATGGTCATGGCTCCCATGCTCATGGTGCCACCGGGACTTGGTCTGATTCCAACGTGGTTGCGAGGGGCCTGGCCGGTGCTTGTGTTGATCATCGTCGCCGCCGTGGCGGGGTTGATCTTCTGGCGTTTCTACTGGCGACGCGTGGAACGTCCGGCCCTTTTCAGCGCTGCGCTGTGGTTCGCTCTGACCGACGCCCTGCTGACGGTGTTGCTCTACGGCATTCCGTTCTTTGGCGACTGAGGCTCCTCCACCCACCTGGCGGGGCATGTGCCGCGCCGGCTCAGGAAAACAGGCGCGAAACGCAATTTGACAAAAAACCCAGGTGATGATAAACTCGCAACAGTAATGCCGAAGTGGCGGAATTGGCAGACGCGCACGGTTCAGGACCGTGTGGGCTAACGCCCGTGTGGGTTCAACTCCCACCTTCGGCACCAGGTCTAGGGG
>JACNHM010000243.1 GCA_014383605.1 Chloroflexota bacterium | reverse complement strand
ATTGGTACATTGGTACATTGGTACATTGGTACATTGGTACATTGGTACATTGGTAACCGAGGCTGACTGTAGTAATACACCAGTTTACCAATGTACGATCTACCAACCTATCATGCGAAGGAGACGAACTAAACTATGAGCCGATACGTAGCTACAAGAGCCATTCGGGGGGCCAATGGACTCGTGGCCGAGGCGGAAGCCTTGCTTCAGAAAGCCCTGGCCGAGAAGGGGCCGGATACCGCGGTGGCTTTCCCCAACACCGCCTACTATCTGCCGGTGACCTATGGCATGTTGGCGCACGAGGTGACCACCCTGGCCGATCTGGAGCCGGTGTTGGACTACGCCAAGAAACTGTTGCACCCGCTGCCGGCCGACCACTTGTGGGTGCCCTACCTCGGCGAGACGCTGGACAGCGGACAGGCGACCCTTCTGGCCGCCGAGATCATCGAGGGCATCCGCTTCGTCTACGGCGAGGAGCCGCAGCCCTATCCGGGGCTGGAGCTCACGGGCAGCACGCAATACCCGGACTTCGCCGGCGACGGCCATCTCAACGGTCCCATTGACGACGTCCAGTTGCGCTCCTGGGGCATCCAGTTGGTGGATGGCCGCATGCCCGGCTTCGCCGCCCTCGTCGGCGCGGCCCACTCCAACGAGGCGGCCGTGGCCATCGTGCGAGAGCTGCAGAAGCGCAACATCCTCATCTTCCTCTGCGGCAACACCAATGGCCGCTCGGTCATTGATCAGTTGCAGGAGGAAGGCGTGGAGATGGGGTACGATACCTACATCGTGCCCTTTGGCAGGGATACCATCTCGGCCATCTATCCCATGGGCTTCGCCACCCGCTCGGGGCTGACCTTCGGCGGCCTGAAGCCCGGGCAGTGGCGGGAGATTCTGCTTTACAACAAGTTCCGCGTCTTCGCCTTCGTCCTGGCTTTGGGCGAGGTGGACGACCTGAAGTACGCGGCGGCGGCGGGGGCCATCTCTTACGGCTTCCCCACTATCGCCGACACCGTGATTCCGCAGATCCTGCCCACCGGTGTCACCCGCTACGAGCACGTCATCTCCATGCCCTGGAACGAGATTGACGCCGAGACCGATACCGAAAAGGCAGCCAAGCTGGTGCAGAAGGCCATCGAGGTGCGCGGCGTCAAGATCAAGATCACCGAAGTGCCTATCCCGGTGCCCTATGGCTCGGCCTTCGAGGGCGAGGTGGTTCGCCGGGCGGACATGCGGGTGGAATTCGGCGGCAAGAGTAGCCGGGCCTTCGAGTTTCTGCACATGGTGCCCATGGACCAGGTGGAAGACGGCAAGATCGAGGTCATCGGCCCCGACTTCAATGAGGTCGAGGAGGGTGGCTCGATGGACGTGGGCATCCTGATTGAGGTGGCTGGCCGCAAGATGCAGGAGGACTTCGAGCCGGTGCTGGAGCGGCAGGTGCACTATTTCATCAACGGGGCCTCGGGCATCCAGCACATCGGCCAGCGCGACATTGCCTGGATACGGGTCAGCAAAGGCGCGGCGGACAAGGGCTTTACTCTGCGTCATTTCGGCGACATCCTCTACGCCCGCTTGCACGCCGACTTCGGGGCCATCGTGGACAAAGTGCAGGTGAAGATCCTGACCGACCCCGAGCTGCATGCCCGGTGGCTGGAGGAGGCCCGCGAGGCCTACGACTACCGCAACCAGCGTCTGGCTGACCTGACTGACGAGGCAGTAGACACTTTCTACGACTGCACGCTGTGCCAGTCCTTTGCCCCCACGCACGTCTGCATCATCAGCCCGGAACGGTTGGGCCTGTGCGGTGCCTACAACTGGCTGGACTGCAAGGCCTCCAAAGAGATCAACCCCACCGGCCCCAACCAGCCGGTGCCCAAGGGGGATCTCATTGACCCGGTCAAGGGATACTGGATTGGCATTAACAAGACCGCGGTCAAGAACTCGCAGGGCACGGTGCAAGAGGTGGCCATGTACTCCATCATGGAGAACCCCATGACCGCTTGCGGCTGCTTCGAGTGCATCGTGATGTACATCCCCGAAGCAGAGGGCGTGATGGTCGTCAGCCGCGAGGATCCGAGCATGACCCCGGCGGGCATGACCTTCTCCACCCTGGCCGGCATGGCCGGCGGCGGTCTCCAGACCCCCGGCGTGATGGGCGTGGGCAAGTACTACCTGACCAGCCCCAAGTTCCTCTCCGCCGATGGCGGCTTCAAGCGGGTGGTCTGGATGTCCAGCTTCCTCAAGCAGAGCATGGTCAACGAGTTCGCCGCCGTGGCCGAGCGCGAAGGCGTCCCCGATCTCGTTGATCGCATCGCCGACGAGCGCAGCGTGACCTCGGTGGACGAGCTGGTGGCCCGGCTGAAGGAGAAAGACCACCCGGTGCTGGGGATGGGCGTGATGCAGGCGGCCTCCGGTGCTGTGGAGGCGGTTCCCGCGGCTGTGCCGGCGCCAAAGGCTGAGCCAAAGGAAAAGAAGCCTGAGCCGGTCGAGGAAATCAAGGCGGAAGCGTTGGTGGAAGAGATGCTGGAAGAGGTGCTGGAGGAGATGGAGGAGGCCAAGCCGGTGGCCGCGGTGGTTGAGCCGGAACCGGTCGCGCCGCCTGCGCCTGCCCCGGCCGCACCCGCAGTGCCGGTGAGCGGAGACGTCCAGCAGATCGCCCAGATCAGCGCCGGCATCGTCATGGACTCCATCCGCCGGGCGCTGGCGGCTGCGCTGCAGGAGTTGGGCGTGGCTGTACCGGCTGCGCCCGTGGCTCCCGTCGCGCCGCCAGTGACGCCACCTCCGGCCGCAGCACCGGTTGAGCCCGTTGCGCCGGCGGTGGAGGAGGCGCCGGTCGCCGCCGCGCCGCAGCGAGAGCGTCCGGTCGTAGCGCCCTGGAGCGAGGACAAAGAGACCAGCCTGGAGATCCTCAAAGAGAAGTGGATGGGCAAGGTACGGGAGATCACGCTGGGCGCCACCGCCGCTGGTGGCGGCACGCGCACCAGCACGGTCACCGTTGGCGGCCAAACGGCCATGCCCTTCCTCGGTTTCGAAGGCGAGTTCCCGCGCAAGCCGGTGATCGCCATCGAGATCCAGGATCGCAAGCCTGACGACTGGTCGCTTTTGCTGATGGAGGCCTGGGGCGAGGCGATGAACGATCCCGGCGAGTGGGCCAAGGCTGCCGAGAAGGCCGGCGCCGACATCGTCGCCTTGCAGCTCAGCCTGACCGACGCCGATGGCGAGCCCAACTCGCCGAAGAAGGCCCGCGCTGCGGTGCGCAAGGTGCTCCAGGCCACCGGCCTGCCCCTGATCGTGCTGGGGCCCGGCCAGGTGGACGCTGACAACGATCTGCTCGTCGCCGTGGCCGAAGAGGCGGCCGGTGAGCGGCTGGCGCTGGGCGTCTGCGAGGAGAAGAACTATCGCACCATCGTCGCCGGCGCGCTGGCTCACGGCCACCTGGTCATCGCCCGCACAGCCATGGACGTTAACCTGGCCAAGCAACTCAACATCCTCATCAGCGACATGGGCTTGTCGCCGGAGCGCATCCTGATGGACCCGACCTGCGCCGGGGTGGGCTATGGCATGGAGTACGGCTACTCGGTCATGGAGCGGCTGCGGCTGGCGGCCCTGCAGGGCGACAGCATGACCCAGTTACCCATGATCGTCACCGTGGGCTACGAGGCCTGGCGACAGAAGGAGAGCAAGGTCGGCGAGGGCGTGCCCGAAGCGTGGGGCGACTGGAAGGAACGGGCCATCAACTGGGAGACGCTGACGGCGGCTACCCTGGTCGAATCGGCTGCTGACATAGTCGTGCTGCGCCATCCGGAGTCGATCCGCCGCATTCAGGCCATGATTGGGGAGTTGATGGGCAGGGCGTGAAGGATACAGCGTGAAACGTGAAACGTGAAACGTGAATTACGTTTTACGTTTCACGCCTTACCTGACATCTGGTATTGTTCAAGGAGACAGGAATGGCTCTTTCCGGCATTCAAATCTACAAATTGCTACCTCAGACCAACTGCAAAGAGTGTGGCTTTCCTACCTGCCTGGCCTTTGCCATGAAACTGGCGGCCAAGCAGGTCGAATTGGATAAGTGTCCCGATGTGTCTGACGAGTCACGGGCGAAGCTGGCCGAATCGGCAGCGCCGCCCGTGCGGCTGGTGACCATCTCTGCCGATGGCCGCGAGGTCAAATCGGGGAACGAGATCGTGCTGTTCCGCCACGAAAAGACCTTCTACAATCCCTGCGGCATCTTCATTCGCTTGTACGACGACGAGCCGCTGGATGAGATCAAGGCCAAGGCCGCGGCGGCGGCAGCTTACTCTGTTGACTACGTGGGCATGGCGCTGACCATTGACGGCTTCGCTGTGCAGGCTACTGGCTCAGGAGCAGGGGGGCAAGGGAGCAGGGGAGCGGAGGAGAGGTTTGCGGCAGCAGTGAATGGGGTACTGGAGACAGCAAAGCTTCCCCTCATTCTTATCGCCGACGATCCCGCCGTGATGAGCAAGGGGCTGGAGGCAGCCAAGGGAACGAAGCCGCTGCTCTGCGGGGCTACCCCCGACAACTGGCAGGCCTTCGCCGACCTGGCCAAGGCGCACCACGCGCCGATGACCATCCGCGCCGACTCGCTGAGCGTCCTGGCCGATCTGACGGAGGAGATCAAAGGGGCGGGGGTGCAAGACATCGTGCTCGACCCCAGCGTGCGTGATCTTCGCTCGTCCTTGATGGTGAACACGCTGATCCGGCGCATGGCGCTCAAGAAGACCTTCCGCCCGCTGGGCTTCCCCATCATCAGCTTCCCCAGCGAGTGCGCCGAGGACGAGGGCATGGTTTCCATCACCGCGGCGCAGGCCGTCGCCAAATACGGCGGCTTCATCGTGCTGGATCGCTTCAGCCCGGCGACGGTGTATCCGTTACTGGTTCTGCGGTCTAACATCTACACCGATCCGCAGAAGCCGATCCAGGTGCAGCCCGGCATCTACGAGATCAACGATCCGCAAGCGGACTCCCCCGTGATGGTGACGACCAACTTCTCCATCACCTACTTCTCCGTGGCCAATGAAATTGACGGCAGCGGGTTGCCGGGGTGGCTGCTCGTGGCCGATGCTGAGGGGATGAGCGTGCTCACCGCCTGGGCGGCGGGCAAGTTCGATGCCGAAAAGATCGCCAAGACGGTGAAGACCACGGGCGTCGCCGACAAGGTGGAGCATCGCAAGGTCATCATCCCTGGCCACGTGGCCGTACTGCTGGGAGAGTTGGAAGAAGAATTGCCTGGCTGGGAGATCAAGGTTGGCCCGAGGGAGGCAGTGGACATAACTGCCTACCTCAAAGCCAAAGCGTGGCAGTAGGCTTGGTCGGTGTGAAGTGTAAGTCTGGATTTTTCCAAATTCCAAAGATGTGGTACAATGTACACAGTCCACTTCGAGCCGGCGGGAACTGACGCACAGGTTCCCACTGGCACGCTGATCGAGGAAGCGGCTCGTCAGGCGGGGATTGAACTGAACATCCCCTGTGGCGGGCAAGGGCGCTGTGGCCGGTGCGCGGTCATCGTGGAAGAAGGCAAAGTGCGCCGCCGCTCCACGCTGCGCCTCTCGGCCGAAGACGTGGCCGCCGGCTTTGCTCTGGCCTGTCAGACGGTTGTCGAAGGGGATGTGGTGATCACCGTGCCGCCGCAGGAGCGCATCGAGCGGCGGCTGACGACGGAGAAACAGGCTGTTCGCGTCGTCTTCCCGTACCCCTATGATCCTCAGACGCAGCAGCCCATCCAGCGCTTCTTCGTCTGCTTGGAACCACCCAGTCTGGACGACCAGGTTGATGACTGGGCCCGCCTGCAGCGCGAGCTGCGGCGGCGGTATGGTCTCTCGACTCTCACAGCACATCTGCCCGTACTACAAGAACTGGGACGCACCTTGCGGCAGGCCGAATGGCAGGTCACGGCCGTCGTGGAACTGGACACCTGGGACCGGCCGCAAGGCCCGCCACGGCTCATAGACGTGCTCCCAGGCGATCAAACCGCTGTCTCCTGGGGCGCGGCGGTGGACATCGGCACCACCACGGTGACCGCCTACCTGGTGAACCTGCTCACCGGCGAGGCGGTGGCGCGAGGCGCCGACTACAACGCCCAGATCGGCCGTGGCGAAGACGTCATCTCCCGCATCGTCTACGCCAGCAAGGGACAGGGCCTGGTGGAGATGCAGCGGTTGGTGCGAGAGACGATCAACACGGTGCTGGCGCGAGCCTGCCGGCGTGGCAAGGTTGACCCACGGCAGGTGCACAAGGTCACCGTGGCGGGCAACACGACCATGCTGCACTTGCTGCTGGCCGTGCCGCCAGAGCCCATCCGTCTGACGCCATACATTCCGGCCGTCAACCACTGGCCCTCGGTGCGAGCCGAAGAGTTGGGTCTGGCCGTGAACCCGCAGGCGACGGTGGATTGTTTGCCCGGCGTGGCCAGCTACGTGGGAGCCGACATCACCGCCGGCATGATCAGCACGGGGGTCTGCGATACCAGGGCGCTCACGCTCTTCCTGGATATCGGCACCAACGGCGAGATGGTTTTGGGTGACTGCGACTGGCTCATCTCCTGTGCCTGCTCGGCCGGGCCGGCCTTCGAGGGCGCGGGAGTGGCCTACGGCATGCGAGCCACCGAGGGCGCCATCGAGGAGGTTTGGATCTCGGAACAGACCTACGAGCCGACCTATCGTGTCATTGGCAACGAGCGCCCGCGAGGGATATGCGGGTCGGGGCTTATCTCGCTGCTGGCGGAGATGTTCATCACGGGTGTGGTGGACAAAGGCGGCAATCCCAACTTCCACCTGCCCACGAAACGGGTGCGGGAAGGCCGGCACGGCGGCGAATACGTCGTGGCCTGGGGCAGCGAGACGGAGCACGGCCGCGACATTGTCATCACCAAAGTGGACATTGACAACCTTCTACGGGCCAAGGCGGCCATCTACGCTGGTTTCTCGGTGCTGGCTCACAGCGTGGGGCTGGAGTTGGGCGACGCCGAGCAAGTGCTCATCGGTGGTGCCTTCGGCCAGTACATCAACGTGGAGAAAGCTGTTCAGATTGGCTTGCTGCCTGATGTGCCCTGGGAGAAGTTCCAGTTCCTGGGCAACACGTCGGTGCGAGGTGCGTACATGGCCTTGCTGAGTCGGGAAATGCGCCGCAACGTGGCGGAAGTGGCCGATCGCATGACTTACCTGGAGCTTTCGGCTGATAACACCTTCTACGAGGAGTTTACTTCTGCCCTTTTCCTGCCGCACACCGAGATTGACAAGTTTCCCTCTGTGGCGGCTGTGCTGCGACGGGGTGATGGCGCCGAACCTGCGTCAGGCTAACTGAGTGGACAGGAAGGGAGGTGGTTTGGGCGACATAACGACGTAGAATCTGTACGAGCCTTGGGGGGTGTCTCGGACTCGGGGCGACGAGAGATGGTGTGACACTCCGCAGATGCCGTCCGATGCTCGGCTATCGGCAGTTCGAAAGGAAAAGCCCTGACTAGGGCATAGAGCTAGCTCAAGATTCCAGGAGGTATGTCATGCTTCGCAGAATTGTTCCTTTATTGATGGTAGTGGCTCTGTTGGGTCTGCTCACAGGTTGTGGGTCTCCCCCCAGTGCCCAGGCGGTGCTGGAAGAGGTCGCCAGCTTTGACACGTTCACCCTCAAACTGCCGCGCATGTACGTGCAGTATGTGGAGAACGGGGAGGGCGAAGGAGAACCAGCGCTCTTTGGCCTCAGGGCCTCCCAGATCGAGTCGTGGTTCAACACCGACTTGAGCATGGTCAAGATCCCCGCCTTCTACATGGATTGGGTGCAGAACAGCAATCTGCAGCACGTTGAGCTCGTCCATAACGGCAAGGGCATCTTCGCCTACGTCAACGGCAAGGCGACGCCGTACCTGGCGTGGGATGGCGAGAGCGTGGGCCGCGCGGCGGAGATGGTGGAGGTCTTCTACCCCAGCTCTGGTGTGATCAAGCGGTTACTGCCCATCCTGCGGCACATCGGCTTGGACATCGTGGTGCAGATGCCTCTGGGCGATGGCGCGGCAGCCATCCCCTATCGGGATGCCAAGGGTAGCTTGATGGAGACCACCGCTGCGGCGGAGATCGCTGATCCCGCTGCCGAGGTGAACCTGGAGATCGCCTACGACGCCAACGGCGTGCCCTCCGTGTTGGGGATGTCGGCGGATATGCTGCAGCCGATGATGGGGTATACCCCAGGCCAACTCCATCCGGGGTACATTGCTCAACTGAAGCAATCTGGTGTTGGGAAGATCGCTCTGCAGACACGCGGCGATGGCCTGTTCCTCTTCGTCAATGATCAGCCCTTGCCCAACGTGGCCTGGAGCAAAGAGCATCTGAACAACGCCGTGGACATCTACGCCGCCATGAACGCTTCCAGCTGGGTCCCCAACGCGGACTTCGTGAACATGATACGGGAGCTGGTGCAGCAGTTCGGCAACTCGGATGTCCTGGTGGTCATCCATTTCCTGTAGGTAGCGGCTGGTAACCAGACGCGGCAGCACGAAGCGTCAGTGGATGACCTCGATTCCACTGCGTGACAGTAAACCGCCGTCGGTTTACCCTGGGCAGAGCATCCACACCGTTGTGGCCGTCTGAACTGGAGAGACCGCTCGGACGGAACGGCAGTGCGCGTCCTCCGGAGGGTTGGCGTGTCCGGTACAGGACAGACAGCCCTCCGGAGAAATGACGCGCAGATGCTCAGAGAAAGGGAGGTGTGTCGTGTCAGAGGGCATGTTTGGCAAGAGAGGAGGAGGTTATTCCGTGAAGAAGAAGTTCAACTTTCTGCGTTTTGTCATATGGGCGCTCAGGGTCATCGCCGTGATCCTGGCCATCGCAGCCATTGTGGGAGCCATATTGGCCTTCAGGCTTGGAGCTGGTGGCGAGGGAGCCTTGGCCGATTTGCTCAGATGGTTGGGGCGGGGCGGCGGCATTCTCGCTCTCATCGGCGGCGTGTTCTACTTCATCATCTTCTGGGGCCTGGCAGACCTCGTGTGGGTACAGTTGGTGACAGAAGAGAATACCCGAGGGCTGTCCTCACGGCTGGCGACGCTGGAGGAGCGGTTCTCGGTTAGCGAGATCAGCACGGCCGCGGCTGAGGGAGTGACGAAGGCCCTCGAAGCAAAAAAAGCACTTGAGGCAAAGGTGGTGGCGACCGAAACGGTTGTGGTGGAAGAAGTGCCCGCCGTAGAGGAGGTAGCCGCTGTGGCTGACGAGGCTCGGATCCGAGCCAAGGAAACTCTGGACAAGGCCCTGGGAGAGGCAGCTCGCCAGATGGCGGAACTGGAGACCCCTGCTCCGCCGGTGGTGACGACTGTCGTTGCCGAGGATGACGTGGCTGAGATCGTGGGCATTGGTCCTGTTTTCCGTGTGCGGCTACGAGAGTCTGGCATCACTACCTTTGCCCAACTGGCTGCGGCCGCACCTGAGGAACTGGCTGCCATCACAGAACAGTCTGTGGATCGCATCACACACGATGACTGGATAGGGCAGGCCAAGAAACTGGTGGCCAGCTAGGCGGTCAAAAACCGGAATGATATAATAAGACGGCGGGGCAGCGGGCCAGCCTGCTGCCCTGCTCTGGATTAGGGGGGATCATGAGCCGAGCTCGCGTGGTGGCGATTTCCGCCGCTGCTGGCGCGCTGATCGGCGCGGGCTTCTTCTACATCATAGGTTGGGGCGCGGGTATTGGCGCGCTGTTGGGTCTTGCCAGTGGCCTTTCCGCGGCCATTGCCTGGTATTGGGGCGCTGAGGAATGACGACTACGATTGCGCTGGCCGGCAAAGGTGGCACCGGCAAGACGACTACGGCCGCGCTGCTGATCCGTTACCTGACGGAGTGGAGCGATGGCTCCATCCTGGCCATTGACGCCGATCCTTCCAGCAACCTCAACCTGGTGTTGGGAATGGAGCTGGAGGAGACCGTGGGGGGCATCCGCGAGGACATGGCGCAACTGGTGCAGTCCAGCGGCGCGCTGGCTGGTGCGATGCCCGGCGGGCTGAGCAAGCAGGACTACCTGGACTATCAGATCCAGATGGCGTTGGTCGAGGACGACCAGGTGGACTTGCTGGCCATGGGTCGCCCGGAAGGGCTCGGCTGTTACTGCGCCGCCAACCAGATGCTGCGCGTGATCGTGGATCGGTTGACCGGCAATTACGACTACGTGGTGATTGACAATGAGGCCGGCATGGAGCATCTCAGCCGCCGCACCACCCGCGACGTGGATGTCTTGCTCCTGGTGACCGATCCCACGCAGCGGGGCCTCGTGGCCGTGCAGCACATGGCGGCCATGGTGCCCGAACTGGACATCGCCGTAGGCCAGGTCTACCTCGTCATCAACCGGCTGCGGGGAGGCGAAATACCCCCGCCTCTGGCCGAAGCGGTGGAGCGGACGGGGCTGACGCTGCTGGGCACGACGCCGGATGATCCGACACTGGCGGAGTTTGAATTCACCGGCCGGCCTCTGGTGGAACTGCCAGCGGAGACAGCAGTTTACCAGGCCGTTTGCGAGATGGGCCGGAGGATATTGGCGGAGGGGTAAGCTGGTACATTGGTAGGTTGGTAGGTTGGTACACTGGTAGGTTGGTACATTGGTAGAGCCTTAAGGAGGCAATTCAGGGTGTATATCATAGGCGAAAACATCCATATCATCTCCCCCAAAGTCAAGACGGCCATTGCCGAGAAAGACGCCAGGTTCTTTCAGGACATGGCCGTGCAGATGGTGGAGGCCGGCGCCAGCGCCATTGACCTCAACATTGGCCCGCAGAAGAAGCGCGGGCACGAGATCCTGCCCTGGCTGGTAGAGGTCGTCGAGGAGGTCGTGGACGTGCCGTTGGTCTTCGACACCACCAACCTGGCGGCCATCGAGGCCGCCTGTGAGACGGTGACCAAGGCGCAGCCCATTATCAACTCCACCGACGCCCGGGAGGAGCGGTTGCTGACCGTGCCCGCCGTGGCCAAGAAGTTCAACACCCGCCTGATCGCCTTGACTATGGCCGAGGGCATGATCCCCGTGGGCGCCGACGAGCGGGTGAGCATCGCGCTGGAGAAGCTGATCCCGCACATGCTGGAGATTGACTTCCCCATCCCCGACCTGATCATTGATCCGCTGGCGCTGACCGTCTCCGGCTGCCAGGAATACTGCCCGGAGTGCATCGAGGCCGTGCGCATGCTCAAGTTCGCCTGGGATCCGCCCCCATTGACCAACGCTGGCCTGTCCAACGTCTCCAACGCCGTCCCCCACGAGATGCGCCCGCTGCTCAACCAGATTTACATGGTGATGCTGATGGGTGTCGGCGTGGACATGGTCATCGCCGATCCTCTTGACCGGGAGCTGATGGAGTGGATCCGCATCGTCGAGGAGCGGGATGAGAGCGCCGCGCTGGGCCGGCTGTTGGTCAAGCTGCGTGACCGGGTGGAGGCTATGGAAGAGTTGCAGCCGGAGGACGTGGACTTCGACGATCCCGAGCAGGTGGGCGTCTGGAAGACGGTGCAAGTCCTGCTCAACAAAGTGATCTACACCGATTCGTATCTGCGGGTGTGACGAGGATTGGTAGATTGGTACATTGGTAGATTGGTAGATTAGTCGAGCAAGTGCCTGGCCAATCCACCAGTGTACCAAGTTACCAGTTTCCCAATCTACCGATCTACCAGTCAAGAGGCGGAAACATGAAACGCTGGAATCTGCGTGAGTCCTTCATCGGCGAGCCCAGCATGGAGAGGGAAGGTACCCATCGCCAGCGGGAGGGCTACGACGCCGTGGAGCTGGAAGTCAAGGGCGGCAAAGTGACCCTCGTGGTGCCCGCGTCCACGCCGGACAGCGCCGTGTGCCAGCCGCAGGCCTTTGCCCAGTCTTCCACCTGGGAGCTGGAGCTGGAGGGCGGCAGGGTGATCACCTTCCAACTGCCCGAAGGCGCTATCGGCGCCAGCGTGCACGTGACGCCGAGCAAGTAGTGTTCTGATACCGACAACCATTTCAGGAGAGTTTCATGACAGCGAGTATCATTGACGGCAAGGCCATTGCCGCGCGCATCCGACAGGAGATTGCCGATGAGGTGGCCGTACTGAAAGCGAAACACGGCCTGGTGCCGGGCCTGACCACCGTGCTGGTCGGCGAGAATCCGGCATCGCAGGCTTACGTGAGAAGCAAAGGCCGGGCCTGCGAGGCGGCCGGCATCTATTCCACCAAGCCCACACTGCCGGAGGACGCCTCCCAGGCGGAGGTGGAAGGGCTGGTGCGAGAGCTGAACGACGATCCCAACATTGACGGCATCCTGGTGCAGTTGCCGCTGCCCGGCCACCTGGACGAGGAAGCCATTCTGGGGGCCATCAGCCTGTCCAAGGACGTGGACGGTTTCCACCCGGTCAACATCGGGCGGTTGGTGATGAAGGGGCGGGAGCCGCTGTTCGTGCCCTGCACGCCGGCCGGCTGCATTGTGCTGATGGACGAGGCGGGGGCAGAGTTCGAAGGCGCGGACGCCGTCGTCGTCGGGCGCAGCAACATCGTGGGCATCCCCGTGGCCGGGCTGTTGCGCAATCGCAATGCCACGGTCACCGTCTGCCATTCCCGCACGCGTGATCTGCCGGGCAGGTGCCGCCAGGCCGACATCCTGGTGGCGGCCATCGGCCGCCCGCACATGATCCGCGGCGATTGGATCAAGCCGGGGGCCACGGTCATTGACGTGGGCATCAACCGCGTGGACGATCCCACGGCCAAGCGGGGCTACCGGCTGGTGGGCGACGTGGCTTTCGACGAGGCCGTGGAAGTGGCGGGCGCCATCACGCCGGTGCCCGGCGGTGTGGGCCCCATGACCATCGCCATGCTGCTCAAGAACACCCTCACAGCGTTCCACTACCGCTTGCAGCGGCTGGGGCTGGAGTAGAGAACAGGGATG
>JACNHM010000454.1 GCA_014383605.1 Chloroflexota bacterium | reverse complement strand
CGAACGCATCACCAACGCCATCTACCGGGCGGCGGTGGCGGTGGGCGGCCGCGATCGTTCCATCGCCGAGGAATTGACGGCGCAGGTGGTGGCCATTCTGGAAGAGAACACGGCTCCGGGCCATATCCCCCACGTCGAGGAGATCCAGGACATCGTGGAGAAGGTGCTCATTGAAGCCGGCCACGCCAGGACGGCCAAGGCCTACATCCTCTACCGGGCCGAACAGGCCCGCCGGCGGGGAGAGAAAAGCGTTCGCTCGCAGCGGGGGGCCGGCAACATCCCCTATCGCAAGGTCTACGAAGTGCTCAACTGGGCGGTGGATCACTGCCTCCACACTGTTGGTCATCTCAATGAACGGATCGCCGGCGGGGAGTTCCCCGACATGGTGCGGGAGTCGGAGGAGGCCTACGAGGGGGACGTGACCACGGCGGCGGAGATGATCCGGGAGCGGCAGGGGGAGGTGAAGATCGTCATCGTCGCCGGGCCGTCCTCTTCGGGCAAGACGACGACCACGATCAAGCTCAGCGAACGGCTGGCGGCCGCGGGTCTCAGCCTGGTGGCGCTGAACGTGGACAACTACTTCTTCGACCTGGAGCTGCATCCCAAGGACGAGTTCGGCGACTACGACTTCGAGACGCCGCAGGCCCTCGATCTGCCGCTCATCAACGAGCACCTGGTGCGGCTGCTGGCCGGGGAGGAGGTCAAGATCCCCTTCTACGACTTCAAGACCGGCAAGCGCACCGATGGGGTCACGCCGATGCGGGTGGGGCCGCGGGACATCATCCTCATTGACAGCCTGCACGGCCTCTACGCCGACATGACGCGGGACATCGCCGACGAACGGAAGTTCCGTCTGTACATCGAGACGCTGCTGCAGATGAAGGATGACCAGGGCGAGTTCATCCGCTGGACCGACCTGCGGCTGATGCGGCGCATGGTGCGAGATGCCCAGTTCCGCGGCTACGACCCCGAGCAGACGCTGCTGCACTGGCACTACGTGCGCTCGAGCGAGCTGCGCAACATCATCCCCCACGTCAACGCGGCCGACTACATCGTCAACAGCGGTTTGCCGTACGAACTGCCCATCATGAAGGCCAGGCTGATGGATCACTTCGAGCAGTGGGCGGAGAAGTACGCCGACGATCCGCAGCGGGTAGATGCCTGCATTCGCTCCACGCGCGTGCGCGAGCTTCTGAGGCCCATCACCGCTGTGGAAGATGATGCGCCGATCCCGCCCCATTCGCTGCTGCGGGAGTTCATCGGCGGCAGTTGCTACGAGTATTAGTCATCGAGGAGGTCAGGATGATCAGGGATCTGGTACTGAAGAACCGGAGCTACCGGCGCTTCTACCAGGACGTGGCCGTGGATCTGGAGACGCTGCGGGAGCTCGTGGATCTGGCCCGGCTCTCGGCATCGGGGGCCAACAAGCAGCCCTTGAAGTACATCCTCTCTTGCGGTCCGGAGAAGAACGCGTTGATCTTCCCCCATCTGGACTGGGCCGGCTATCTCCAGGATTGGCCCGGCCCGGCGGAAGGCGAGAGGCCCGCGGCGTACATCATCATCCTGGGGGACACGGAGATACGCCCCTCCTTTGGCTGCGATCACGGCATCGCCGCGCAGAGCATCCTTCTGGGGGCGACGGAGAAGGGTCTGGGCGACTGCATCATTGCTTCGGTGCAGAAGGAGAGGCTACGTCAGGCGCTGGAGATACCGTCTGGCTACGAGATACTGCTCGTCCTGGCCCTGGGCCAGCCCAAGGAAACTGTGGTCATCGAGTCGGTCGGCCCCGATGGCGACATCAGGTACTGGCGCGACGGCCAAGGCGTGCACCACGTGCCCAAGCGGTCGCTGGAAGAGATCATTGTCGGTTAGGCACATGCATTGTTCGAGAGGTCGCATGGGGTGCAATAAGTGACGAAGATTCTAAGGTTCAGGGGGTTGACAGCGGGGTGGGATTGTGTTAAGATGGCTGCAAGATAACTGAATGTTGACTCGTCAGGCGCAGGCGCTAACATCCTTACATCAACGCCGCTCCCTGCGAAGTCAGGGCGTGGCGTTTTTCATTCGAGGGCCAGCCTGCTGACAGATCCGGGCAACAGCAGCGGTGGTGTCCTACTTTTTACCACAAGGGCACGAAGACAGCCAGAAAGCCGCCCCTGTAGCGTTTCAGATGCCTGCTTCATGAGAAAGTGTCTGGTAGTGGATTTCACAATGTCAATGATGCCAGCCCCAAAATACCTTCTCGCCCTACTCCTCCTCGTCTGTTTGCTCGTTGGTTCAACAAAGAAAGCCCAAGCAGCCTCCCCTTCTTCTTTTTGCTTCCACGCTCCTTATAATTCTCGAGGCCATCTTTTTCCAGGCGATCGCCAGGGCTTTCTCAATTACATTGACGAGCGGCTTAAAGAGTTGAATGTTGAATGCCTTCGCCATTCTGGAGTAACAGGACTGGTGCCGGAATGGATAGATCATCCGCAATTTGGATGGCCATATCTAGACGAGGTGTTTATTCACGGTGCTGGTGTGGTCGGAGAAGAGCAGCTTGTCACAGTCTGGTTCTGGCAGAAGGAAGACAAAGACAGAGCTCTTGAGATCTTGGAGGAAGCCCTGGCTAGATACGACGGCGATT
>JACNHM010000016.1 GCA_014383605.1 Chloroflexota bacterium | reverse complement strand
CGACCTTTGCTTCTTTGCCTACTACGCACGCTTGCGGCACTAGCGGGAATTGCTGGTACCGTGATCACCCTGACTGCTCGCCCCGGTATCAACTCCTGCTTCATCGGGTGGAGCGGGGATTGCTCCGGCGTGGAGCGCGCCACCAAAGTCACTATGAACGCCGACAAGCACTGCACCGCCACGTTTGACCTTGACAGCGACGGGGACGGCGTCCCGGACGCTACCGATAACTGCCCCACTACCTCTAACCCCAATCAGGAAGATGACGACGGCGACGGCACGGGCGATGCCTGCGAGCCAATACTCATTGGCGGCATCATCGTGCCGGTGAACAAGCTGGAGCTATTGACCCTTCGACCCTTCGACTGGGCTCAGGACAGGTTTGGCTCAGGGCAGGCTCCGTGGCTGGGGCTGGCGACGCTGGTTGTGCTCGCCGCCCTCGCGAGTGCGCTGGTTAGAAGGCGCAAGACCTAAAAATCCACATCCCAAATGGCTCGTATGCAAAAGGTTCTGGCGAACCATTCGCCAGAACCTTCTGTTTTGAGCTTGGCAAAAGCCAGGTGTTGAACTGCCCTCGCCGGCAGGTTTGGACGTAATCCGAATCGCCCTTGTCTCTCTAATGCCCGTACAGCAGGGCCAACCCCAGCAACGTGGTCACGAACAGCACCAGGCTTAGCGGCAGTCCCACACGCACGCAATCTCGGAACTTATAGCCGCCAGGGCCCATGACCAGCATGGTGGATGGCTGGGCAAAAGGAGTGAGCAGGGCTGCCGAGGCGCCTACCGCTACGGCCAGCAGCAGAGGACGCGGATCGAAGCCGTGGCCTACAGCCACTCTGAAAGCGATGGGCGCGATCAGGGCAGCGGCGGCGTGGTTGGAGATGCTCAACGTCAAGACGTTTGTGATCAGAAACAGCGCCGCCATCGCAGGCAGAGACCCGTGTTCCGCCACCGGCGAAAGGACCGTCAGCGCAACCCACTGCGCGGCGCCAGTCTTTTCCATGGCCACGCTGAGGGCCAACATGCCGGCGATCAGAAAGACCACTCGCCACTCGACGGCGTTCCGCGCTTCCTCAATGTGCAGACAGCCGGTGATGACCGTCAGAATGGCCGCCCCCATCGCCGCCACTGGGAGAGGAAGCAATTTGGCAACCACAGCAATCACCATGCCCACCAGGATGGCGACTGCCCATGGCGCCTTGCGGGTGCGGCGGGGGATGTCCTCATCCTCAGAAATCACCAGCAGGCCCGGCTGGTCGCGTAGCAATCGGATCTTAGGCCAGGCCCCCTGCACCAAAAAGGCGTCGCCCTGGCGCAATGGCTCGTCACTGATGTAGCGCTCTATGGCCTCGCCGCCCCGCCACAAGGCCAGCACCGTCAGCCCGAACCGCTCGCGGAAGTCGAGCTCGCGCAAGGTCCGTCCGGCCAGGGCCGAGCGTGGGGTCAAAGTCACCTCAGCCACGCCAACGTCGCCGACTAGCAGCTCTGTTTCGTCCACGGTAGCCCTGTTCCAGACAACGCCTGTGGCTGCCGCTGCGCGCTGAAGCCGATGCGGTCCACCTTGGGTCAGTAGGCGGTCGCCGGCGCTGATCTGTTCTGTAGGCAGAGGGGCCATCTGGCAACGGGATTGACGTATGATGCCCAGCACGGTCAGTCCATAGTCTCGTCCCAGGCTGCTTTCAGCCAGCGTCTGGCCGACGAGGGGGGATTCGGGGAGCACGTGGAGGGTGAAAATGCGCTCCGGCAGTCGGTAGAGACTGAGCAGTTGGCTGGGCAGCCGGGCGCGACGCAGCCTCTCCTGTAAGGGCTGGTCGGGGAGCAGCCTGCGGCCGATGGTGGCCATGAACAGGGCGGCGGTCAACACACCGATGACGCCGATGGGAGTAATGTCCAGGAGTCCAAAAGGCGGAAAGCCGCCCTCGGTCAGCACGTGACTGACGATGAGGTTTGGCGGTGTGCCAATCAGGGTCAGCGTCCCACCGACCACAGCCGCAAAGGACAGGGGCAACAACAACCGGGAGGGCGCACGGCCGGTGCTGAGGGCGATGCCGATCACTGCTGGCATCAGCATTGCCGTCACCGCCACGTTGTTCATCACCCCCGACAAAAGGGCCGCGCCGATCATCAAAGCGGCGATGAGGCGCGGTTCGCTATCGCCTGTCAGCCGCACGATGCCACGTCCCAGTTTTGTGGCCACACCGGTCTGAAAGAGGGCGGCACTGACGACAAAGGTGCTACTGATGCTGATCACGACGGGGTTGGCAAAGCTGGCAAAGGCCTCGGCCGGCGTCAGCAAACCAACCAGCGTCAGGACAAGCATCACCAGCAGCGATACCACGTCGGCTGACCAGCGCTCGGACACAAAGAGGGCAATGGCAGCAGTCAGAATGATCAGGGTGAGAGTGATTTGATGGGTCATGGTAAGAAGTATACCACAAATCACCCATTCAGAAAAGTGTCCGGTTTAGTATTGGAAATACCGCCCCTCGTCCAGCACTACATCCTCATCGCCAATCACCCTGAACTGGCGATCCTGCGTTTGAACCAGCGGAGCCTGGAAAGGCGGCTGCATGTAACGAGGCTGGTTGTTCCCTGGGTTGACGATCACCACCGGCGGGTAGTCTGCT
>JACNHM010000017.1 GCA_014383605.1 Chloroflexota bacterium | reverse complement strand
CTGGCCCAGGCCCGGGGCGGCGAGGAGATCATCGCCGCCAGGCTCGATCCCGACCCGCTGCGCTACGTGACCTGGGGCAGCAAGAGCCTGCAGATCTTCGACCACCTGGAGGATCGCAACCTGGAGCTCTACGAGGAGATTCTCAAAGAAGCTCGCTCACGGTTTGAGCCTGGGAAGCGCATCCCTCGGGTTGGGGATCCGGATTAGGCGAAGGGAATTTCGGGAAAGATGATCATCACGTTCCTGGGAACCGCTGCAGCGAATGCCTATCCTGAAGCATTCTGCCGGTGCAACAACTGCGAGCGGGCACGAGCGCTCGGCGGTCCTAGTCTGCGGAAGCGGTCCTCCGCGCTGATCAACGACGACCTTCTAATCGATCTTGGCCCCGACATCATGACCGCCGCCCTTATGCATGGTCGCCCTTTGACCAAGGTGCGCTACTGCCTGCAGACCCACGCGCACGCGGATCATCTGGACACATCTCACTTCCTCTCGCGCAGCCCAGGGTACGGAGTGGTCGGTGCGCCCCGTCTGCACTTCTATGCCTCGCCTGGCACGGTGCAACGGACTGCACAACTCCTGGAGAGAGATTGCGCCCCCGCCAGCCTTCTCGACCCCGAGGTGGGCGAACGCCTGAACCTGGAGATCCATCAGATTGAGGCGCTGCAGACCTTCACCGTCGGTCCCTACCAAGTGACAGCGTTCCCGGCGAATCATGACCCTACAGTGGACCCACTGCTCTACGCTGTTGAGGCAGACGGACGTAGTATCTTCTATGGTGCCGATACGGCGACGCTGCCAGAGGAGACCTGGCAAGGCTTTCATCAACGCAAGCTGCGATTCGATTTGGTGATCCTCGATCACACCTACGGTCCCGACGAGACGGGCAGTGATCACCTGAGTGCCCAGCAATTCATCGAACACGTGGCACGCATGCGCGAGGAGGGGCTGCTGACCGACAAGGCCCGTGCCTTCGCGACGCATATAGCCCACGAAGGTAACCCTGTCCACCCGGAACTGGCGGACTTCGCGGCGCAGCATGGCTACGAAGTAGCGTATGACGGGCTTACGGTGTGAAGCTAATAAGTGCCTCAAAAGCAGAAGCATCTACCGATAGACACGGGGCCGCTTCACGGCTCAAAGATATGAGGGTTTGGATGATGTTGAGGGAACCAGGCCGATCTTTGTAAAAGGAGCATCCCATGTCTGTTTTGAATGCCGTTCTGGGTGCGATTATGCGCCCCGCCTTGCGCGCCATCAGCCGCTCGCGTCTTCCCGCGAAGCGAGGTGTTCAGATCATCCCCGCGCTGGAAGGCCGCGTTGAGATCTTCCGCGATCAGTGGGGAATTCCCCACATCTACGCCGACCACCCCCGCGATGCTTTCCGCGCCCAGGGTTACGTCCATGCCCAGGACCGCCTGTGGCAGATGGAGGTCAACCGGCGCGTCGGGCGAGGCCGCCTGGCCGAGCTGTTTGGCGACGTCGCGCTGGATACCGACCGCCTGATCCGCACCTTTGGCTTCCACCGGCTGGGCCAGGCCGACCTGGACAACCTGCCGGATGACGCGCGGGCCGAGGTTGAAGCCTACGCCGAGGGAGTCAACGCCTTCATTGAGCAGGCCGGGAAGCGCCTGCCGGTTGAGTTCATGATGGTGGGCCACCGCCCCGAACCCTGGACACCCCTGGACTCGATGGCCTTCGCCCGGGTGATGATCTGGCAGCTCTCACACGCCTGGGCCAGCGCTGTCGTCCGGGCGCGCCTCATCGAGAAAGTAGGCCCGCAACGGGCTGCCGAACTTGAGATCAAGTACCCGCGGGTCTGTTTTCGAGGTGACGATGTATCACCTGGTGCGGGGCGTGCTTCAGCCCGTCCTGGGCGAAGACCTCACGCTCGACTACATGGGACGCGGCCCGCACGCGCTGCTGCAGCCGACCACCGAGTTCAACGGGCATTCGACGGTGGCCATGCTGGCCATGCTTGACAACCCGCAGCCGTGGTGGATTGAGCAGGCGGGCGGACGCGAGAAAGTGCTGACCAACGCGCTCAAGCAGGCCGTCGAGCACCTTCGTCAGGAGTTCGGCCCGGACAGCGGTACGTGGGCGTGGGGCAACCTGCACAAGGCCGTCTTCCCCCACTCGCTGTCCGTCCGGCCGCCGTTGGATCGCATCTTCGATATCGGGCCGTTTCCCATCGGCGGAGATGGCGACACAGTCTGCCAGACGGCCTATGTCCCCCAAGACCCCTACCACAACAACGCCTGGTCGCCTTCCTATCGCCAGATATTCGACATGGGCGACCTGGCGGGCGGATTGGCGTCGTTCCCGCCGGGGCAGTCGGGTCAGGTGGGCAGCCCCCATTACGACGATCTGGCCCGCCCCTGGCTCGAAGGCAAATACTGCGCCGCCCTGTGGACGCGGGAGGCTGTCGAAGCTGCCTGTGACGACAAGATGATTTTGGAATAAGGTATTGAGGAGGTAAACTATGGAAAGCATACTGGACTGGGGCATAAACGTCATCCTCTGGTTCCAGCAGTTCAGTCCCACGCTAGACCTGCCGTTCAAGGTCTTAACCTTTATGGGGGAAGAGGAGTTCTTCTTGCTGCTCCTGCCCCTCGTTTACTGGTGTCTGGATCG
>JACNHM010000075.1 GCA_014383605.1 Chloroflexota bacterium | reverse complement strand
CAGTAGGGCTGGCGGTCGTGTTGGGTGGATGCCGCCCTTCTGCGCCGACGGCCACGCCTGCGCCTCCCACGCCAACGGCCACGCTACCGACAGCCACTTCTGTGCCTCCCACGCCAACGGCCCTGCCGCCTACACCGACGGCCACGCCAGCGCCCATCCCCGAACCGTCCGAGGCGATCCAGGCCACCCTGTGGCAACTGGCCAGCCAGTTTCGGGTGAGTATGGATCAGGTGCACCTGGTGCGTTGGGAGCAAATAGACTGGCCCGACGGCTGTCTGAGCATCTCTATGCGCGACGCCTGCACACAGGCAGCCGTCCCCGGCTATCGTATCGTGGTTGAGGTCGGTGAGCACGAATACGAATATCGTTCTACCTTGTCAGACGCTCAGCCTTATCGCCTGCTGTTGGCGGCCGGGCCGAACCCTGGCATCGAAGAGCCTGCTCTGGTCTGGGAGGGACAGGTGGAGGGCAGATGTCGGAGCCTGATCTTGGCCGCCGATGGACGGGCCGCCATGGGCCCGTGCGACGCGCCGCACGCCCCACGATCTCTACTAGAGGAAATGGGTCGGCCACAGCAATGGGCTGACCTGTTGGCTCGCTTCGCACCCTTTGAGGCCGAAACCCCATCAGGCTGGGTCAGGTTCCAGGGACAGGGGCGAGAGGCGGCCAGTCCCGCCTGGCAGCGAGCGGTTGCCGCCTGGGCCCGGTTGGTGCGGCAAGAACTTCTGTTTGGGCGAAGTGGCGCTTCGTGGGGAGCAGCGATGGCTTGGCATCGAGAGATGCCTGAGCGTCCCGGCTATTGCCAGTTCTTGCAGGTAGAAGTGTACGGCGTGGCTTACGCCAGTATAGCGCGGTGTGAAGGTGGAGACCCTCAGTACCTGGGTCAGGGCTGGCTGGAGACGGCAGAGTGGGAGCAATTTGATGCCTGGTTCTATGGCTGGGCACCTGTGTACCATGAGGAGCTGGATTTCTTCGGCACCGGCACTCAGGAGATGAGCGAGAGCGAGGTAGATGCCCTGCGGCGTTGGGTCGAGGCCGTGTACAGCCGCCTAACAGTTGAGGCTTCGGCCCCTACTCCTACCATCACCCCAATTTCCGCTGGTTGGAAGACCTACACCAGCCCGGACTTCCACGTCACTCTCCAACATCCTGCCCACTGGCAGCCCAGGCCAGGATACGGAGAGAGCTATGGCGGGGAGGATGGCCTCTTCGGCCTCAACGCGGTTTCCGGCGAGGGAGTCCCGCTCGACGAGGTGGCCCAACGGTCGGCCTACCACAAGCTGCAGCCCTATGGATCGCAACCCGTTATCGAAAGCCTGCAGGGGCAGGGCCAGCCAGCGCGGCTCATCCTACCCTCCGCCGATCAGCCGGAAGACATGAAGGGACAGGCCGAGTTGATCGTCCTATACCCGCAGCCCGTTACCATCTCAGGGGAGCAGTACCGATACTTCGTCCTGTACGCAGATCAGGGTCACGTTCGGCAAATCGCCGAGACCCTGAGCTTCGTCAAATGAACACAAAGGAGGTCAATAGCATGTCAACTCAATGTCGAAACAAACTTGTCTTGGCGGTACTAACAGGGCTACTGGTCATTGCTCTCGCTGGCTGTAGTGAGCTGCCCGTCACGACTGGGGGTGGCTCCCAGCCCACGGCGCTGACGTCGGCACTCCAGTCTAGCGGGGAGCCCATGCCGCGCACCATCAGCATCAACGGCCTCGGGATGGCCAGCGCGCCACCAGATGTAGCCCTCATCCAGCTCGGTGCCGAGACCATCCACACCGATGCTGCCCAGGCCATCAGCGACAACACGGAGCGCATGACGGCCGTGATGGATGTCCTCAAGGCAATGAAGGTCGAGGATAAGGACATCCAGACGGTCAGCTACAGCATGTGGATCGAGCAGGTGTATGACCGGGAGGGCCAGCCCACTGGCGAGACCCGCTACCACGTGGTCAACCACGTGCGCATTCGGCTGCGCGACTTGAGCAAGACGGGCGAGCTACTCCAGAAGGCAATGGAGGCGGGCGCCAACAACGTGGGTGGGATCTCCTTCAGCGTGTCCGATCCTGAGGCACTACAACAGAAGGCTCGCGATTTGGCCATCGCGGACGCCCAAGCCAAAGCCAAACAACTGGCAGCCGGCCTGGGGGCGCAACTGGGGCCCCTTCGCCAGGTCAGCGAGTATGGGGGCATTATCGCACCCAGCGTGCCTGTCTTTGCTGAAGGGGGCCGTGGAGGTGGCGGTTCGGTTCCCGTGTCGGGTGGCGAATTCAGCGTCACGGTGGAGATTCAGGTCGCCTTCGACATCGCGGAGTGAACTCCACTCGTACCTATTCGTTCGCCTGCTCCCGCTGGACCGTTCGGCTGAGCTCACGACGAAGCCCTAGTCCAGCGGCCTCGGCAGCCCGTTGTAACTCTGACCAGGTAGGGTTCAGCGGTTTTCAGCGCTGGTCATTGCCGCTGGGCAGCGGACTAGGGCGCCGTCCTGAGCCTGTCGAAGGGTCCGCTGTGAGCACGAGGTGAACAGATACCTCCACTCCGAAGCACCGGGGTCCCGAACGGCTCGACTGAGCTTGCCGAAGTCTTGTTCGAGGTAGCCGCAATGGTCACATTTTCGTATCGCACACTTCTGCTGCTG
>JACNHM010000424.1 GCA_014383605.1 Chloroflexota bacterium | reverse complement strand
TTGGAATCCGTCCATGATTTGCTGGTGCAATTGACGCCCGCCATCCAGCAGGCGCTGATTAATCACTGATGGCACTGACGGGCACTGAGTTCACTGAGACAGATGGCTGTCAGAGCAAGCCAGTTTTCAGTGGTCTCAGTGATTCAGTTATTCTGGACGTCGCTGCTGAGGGTGCTGAAGGGAGGAACTCCGATGAATTCAGTGGATGCAAGGGCAACGATCCTGACCGAACTCGATGAGACCCGACTCGGTGAGATGGCCCCGTTGCTTGAGGCCTTTCAGGATGCGGTAAGCCGTCTCGACGAGCTAGACCTGCAAGATGTGGAACCGGCAGTGACTCTCAGCGTGACGGAGGGCGAGAAATGAATCAGAGCGACTTGCCTTTTCTCACCATCGCCGAACTGGCGCCGCTCATCGAGAACGGAGACGTGTCGCCCGTCGTCGTGACGCAGGCGGTGCTGGAGCGCATCGAGGCGCTGGACGGACGCCTCAATGCCTATCTCACCGTGCTGCACGACGAGGCCTGCCCTGAGCCAAGTCGAAGGGCCATGTCAGCGGCGCGGGAAGTGGAAAACGCGATCTCGACCGGCGGCTACCTCGGCCCGCTGCACGGCGTCCCCATCTCGCTCAAGGACCTCTTCTGGACCCAGGGCGTCCGCACCACGGCTGGCTCCAAAATCCTGGCCGACTTCGTCCCCCACGAGGACGCCCACAGCGTGGCCCGGCTCAAAGCAGCCGGCGCCGTCATCGTCGGCAAGACCAACCTGCACGAGTTCGCCTACGGCGTGACCACCATCAACCCCCACTACGGAACAACGCGCAACCCGTGGGACGCGGAACGCATCGCCGGCGGCTCCAGCGGGGGATCGGCGGCAGCGGTGGCGGCAGGACTGTGCACCGCCGCCATGGGCACCGACACCGGCGGCTCCATCCGTATCCCCGCCGCCCTGTGCGGCATCGTGGGGCTCAAGCCCACCTATGGCCGCGTGAGCAGGCACGGCGTCGTCCCCCTGGCCTGGACGATGGACCACGTCGGCCCCATGACCCGCAGCGTGCGCGACGCGGCCCTGATGCTCAACGTCGTCGCTGGCCACGACCCCCGCGACCCCGCCTCAACTAACGCGCCCGTGCCCGGCCCTTCGGCAGAACTCAGGGCAGGCTTCACGGCTGGCCTGGATGCCGGTGTGAGGGGCCTGCGCCTGGGCGTGCCGCAGCACTTCTATTTCGACGATCTGGACGCTGAGGTCGAGGAGTGTGTGCGGGTGGCGATTGATGTGCTGGGCCGACTGGGCGGGACGATTGAAGAAGTCGCTCTGCCGCGACTGGAGTACGCTCCGGCGGTGTATTGGCCCATCAGCATCTCCGAGGCCGCCGCCTACCATCGCGACTGGCTGATAAACCGCCCGCAGGACTACGGCGACGATGTGCGCGAGCGCATGGAGCCGGGCCTGCTGGTGCCGGCCGTCCGCTACCTGCAGGCCCAGCGTGCCAGGCGTCTCATCGCCGACGACTTCCGCCACGCGCTGCGGGAGGTGGACGTGTTGCTGGCGCCGACGACGCCCATCCCCGCTCCTCGCCTTGATGAAGCAGGGACCCCTGAGGTGAGAAGCTCGCTGTTGCGGCTGACTTCCCCCGCGAACCTGGCCGGGCTGCCCGCCCTCTCCGTGCCTTGCGGCTTCACTGGCGCGGGGCTTCCTGTGGGACTCCAGATCATCGGCCGCGCCTTCGACGAGGCGACGGTGCTGCGGGTGGGACACGCCTACGAGACGACTGCGGCGGTCATCTCGTCGTTCCTTTCCGAGGTATGCGGCAACGACCGGGGTTACTTTTTGGGGACGAAGTAGTGTGGTAGCCGATGAGGGGAGATAGCCAAGTTCTAGGAGTGATACTTCTCGAACGAAACAATCATTGACATCTTCGCTCGCGCGCGAGGGCCTCAGTACTACCGGGGAATGTTGAGGAGGTTCTCAATCTCAATCTCTTCTAAGACGGCTGCCAATGTGGGTGCCTGCGCAGCGATGACGTTTGTCTCGCTGCCGTCGTGCTTGTGATGTAGAAATGTGGGCAACTTCAGCTTTCGGTGATGCTCCGTGTTGTCGTAACGAAAGACTAACTCATCTAACAAACTGTATCTCCCGCAACGCCTGGCGATTCTCTTGGAGCTTGAGCAAGGTCTTGTACTCGCCAGCCCACTCGATGAAGTCCAGAGACTCTTGCAGCTTATCCTCGACCAGGCGACGGTAAAACTCAGGAGTGCTCATGCCGTATTTCTGTTCAAAGTCTCGCAGATTGCGCTGCGTTTGTGCCAACCCTAATTCAATCATTTTCGACTCAGAGCGTAAGGCCGACTCCACCAGTGGCCTGATGGCAACTCTGCTTGGCGAGACCAAGGTGACATGCACTTGTTGAGCCATTTTCTGCTCCTTGAGGCAATTAACGTCATAGGGCCATTGCCTTTTATATTTGCATAAAATTATATCATACGTCCTGGCAAAAAGCAAACCTGAACGCCACTGACATTCTCAATGCCAACCATAAACGATTCCAACAAAAGCGCCTCGAAGACTGCGGCCGAACGATTTCAGACGGACGGCGTGCTCACCATCAGCGCGGGGCACGCGGTTCACGATACCTACACCGCT
>JACNHM010000387.1 GCA_014383605.1 Chloroflexota bacterium | reverse complement strand
ATGTTTGACTTTTCGCATCGTGTGGTGATCGTCACCGGCGCGGCGGGCAACCTGGGCCGCGCCGTGGCGCGGGCTTTCCAGACTGCGGGAGCCAGGCTGGTGCTGGTGGATCGCGCCGCCGACCGCCTGCCCCGCCTTTTTCCCGAGTTGGCCGATTCGCCCGACCATTTTCTGGCCACCTCCGTTGACCTGACCGACGCTGAGGCCGTGGAAGCCATGGTCGCCGAGGCGATACGGCGCTTCGGGCGGGTGGACGTGCTGGTCAACACCACTGGTGGCTGGCGCGGCGGCCAGGCCGTGCACGAGACAGAGATGGACACCTGGAGCTTCCTGTTCGACCTGAACGTGCGTACGACGGTCATCGCCAGCCGAGCCGTCATCCCGCACATGCTGGCGCAGGGCCGCGGCCGCATCGTCAATGTGGCCGCCCGCGCCGGCGTGGCGGGCACGGCCAGGAACGGGGCCTACAGCGCCGCCAAGAGCGGTGTGATCCGCCTGACCGAGAGCATGGCCGCCGAGCTCAAGAAAGAGGGCATCACCGTCAACTGCGTGCTGCCCAGCACCATTGACACACCGCAGAACCGCGCGGCCATGCCCAAGGCCGACCCCAGCCGCTGGGTGGAGCCGGAGGCCATCGCCGACGTCATCCTCTTCCTGGCCTCCGACGCCGCCCGCGCCGTGCAGGGCGCCGCCATTCCGGTCTACGGGAAAGGATAGCCTTTCGCCAGCCAGGAAGGTGGTCTATCTCTTTCGTATTGAGGTCCATTCTTCACCGCAGAGCACGCGGAGATCCTTTGGTTTTCTCAGCGTGCTCGGCGGTCTCTGCGGTCAAAAAGCGGTCGAAACTCGCGTCAACACAGTTGGGGGAGATTACCACAAAGAGGGGAACATGAGAATCCTGGGAATTGACATCGGTGGATCGGGCATCAAGGGCGCGCCGGTGAACGTGAAAAAGGGGTTGTTGGCGACAGAGCGCGTCCGCCTGCCCACCCCTCAGCCATCCACACCCGACGCCGTCGCCGACACGGTGGCCAAGGTCGTCAAGCACTTCCGCTGGAAAGGGCCGATTGGCTGCACCTTCCCGTCGGTGATCAAGGGAGGCATCGTCTACAGCGCGGCCAACGTGGATGACGCCTGGATCGACGTCAACGGCAAGAAGCTGCTGGAGAAAGCCACCGGCTGCCCCGTGCTGCTGATCAACGACGCCGACGCCGCCGGCATCGCCGAGATGGCGTTCGGCGCCGGCAAAGGCCGCCAGGGCGTGGTCTTTGTGATCACCCTGGGCACCGGCATCGGCACGGCCATCTTCGTCCACGGAGAGCTGCTGCCCAACACCGAGCTGGGCCACATGGGGATGAGGGCGCGCAAGGGCGGCTTTGTGGAGGCCGAAGCGTACGCCTCCGATCGTATCCGCAAGGAGAAGAAGCTCAGCTATAAGAAGTGGGCCCGGCGGGTCAACGAGTATCTCGACGAGTTGGAAGCCCTTTTCTCTCCCGACCTGTTCATCGTCGGCGGCGGCGTCAGCAAGAAGCACGACGAGTTTCTTCCTCTGTTGAAGACTCGCGCCCCCGTCATGCCCGCCCAACTGCTCAACGAGGCCGGCATCGTCGGCGCCGCCCTGGCGGCAAAGACCCTGACCTGACAACCGCTGTTCTTGGCCGGTCTCCTGACCGGCCAACCGAAAGACCCTGACCTGACAACCACTGTTCTTGGCCGGTCTCCTGACCGGCCAACCGTCGGGCCTCCTGACCCGACAACCACTGTTCTTGGCCGGTCTCCTGACCTGACAACCATTGTTCTTGGCCGGTCTCCTGACCGGCCAACCGTCGGGCCTCCTGACCCGACGGCATCCATCCATTTTAGAGAGACTGGAAGGCTGAAATGACAAAACTACACGAACTGGCCGCTCTGGGCCAGGCCATCTGGCTGGACTACGTCCGCCGCTCGTTCATCATCTCAGGCGAGTTTCAGGCCCTGATTGACGATGGGCTGCGCGGCGTGACCTCCAATCCATCCATTTTCGAGAAAGCGATTGCTGGCAGCGCCGATTACGACGAAACCCTGCAACCACTGGTGGCCCAGGGCAAGTCAGTGGAAGAGATCTACGAGGCCCTGGCCCTGGAAGACATCCAGAGCGCCGCCGACCTGCTGCGCCCCGTGTACGACCGCACGGACGGTGGTGACGGCTACGTCAGCCTGGAGGTCAGCCCCACGCTGGCTTACGACACCGCCGGCACGGTGGCCGAGGCGCGGCGGCTCTTCGCCGCGCTGGGCCGGCCCAACGTGCTGATCAAAGTGCCGGCCACGCCGCAGGGCATCCCGGCCATCGCCACCCTCATCGGCGAGGGCATCAATGTCAACGTCACGCTGATGTTCTCGCTGGCCCACTACGACGCCGTGGCCGAGGCCTACATCTCCGGCCTGGAGAAACTGGCCGCCAACGGGGGCGACCCCAGCCGCGTGGCCTCCGTAGCCTCCTTCTTCGTCAGCCGCGTGGACACCGCCGTAGACCGCCAACTCGACAACCTCACGCCTTCCCAAGAGACCAATATCCAATCCCTACAAGGCAAAACGGCCATCGCCAACGCCAGGCTGGCCTACGCCCGCTTCCGCGAGACCTTCCGCGGCGAGCGCTGGGAACGTCTGGCCGCCCAGGGCGCCCGCGTGCAGCGTCCCCTGTGGGCCAGCACCGGCGCCAAGAGCCCCCTCTTTCCCGACACACTGTACGTGGACAGCCTCATCGGCCCGCACACGGTCAACACCGTGCCGCCGGACACGCTCACCGCCTTCCGCGATCACGGCACGGTGGCGCTCACGCTGCAAGAGGGGCTGGACGAGGCGCGTGACCATCTGGCTCGTCTGGTCGAGCTTGGGGTGGATCTGGACGGTATCACTCAGCAGTTGCAGGACGACGGCGTGGCCGCTTTCGCCCAGTCCTTCGAGGCCCTCCTGGCCAGCATCGCCGCCAAGCGCGACCGCCTGCTGGCCGGCCGGCAGCAATTCTCCGCCAGCCTGGGAGAGTACCAGCCCGCCGTGGACGCGGCCCTGGCCGAGATGATCGAGAACCGCATCATGTCCCGCATCTGGGCCCACGATCACACCGTGTGGAAGCCGGCGCCGGCGGGGATCGCCAACCGGCTAGGCTGGCTGCGCACGGCCGAGGTCATGCTGGATAACCTCCCCCGCCTGGAAACACTGGCCGACCAGGTGCGCGCCGACGGGTACACCGACGTGCTGCTCCTGGGCATGGGCGGCTCCAGCCTGGCCCCGGAGGTGTTCAGCAGAGTGTTCGGCGCCGGTAGGGGCGACCCTTGCGGTCGCCCAGATCAGGGTAACCGCAAGGGTTACCCCTACCTGGCCGTGCTGGACAGCACCGATCCCGCCGCGGTGCTGTCTCACCTCGAACGGCTCGACCTGGCCCGCACGCTCTTCATCGTGGCCACCAAGTCCGGCGCCACGGCGGAGACGCTATCGTTCTTCAAGTTCTTCTACAACTACGTGGCCGTCGCCGTGGGCGCGGACCAGGCCGGAAAGCACTTCGTGGCCATCACCGACCCCGGCACGCCTCTGGCCGACCTGGCCGCGCGCTACGGCTTCCGCGCCACCTTCCTCAACGATCCCCACATCGGCGGGCGCTACTCGGCCCTGTCCTACTTCGGGCTGCTGCCGGCGGCTCTGGTCGGCGTGGATCTGCGAAAGCTGCTCGACCGGGCCATGACCGCGGTCTGCAACTGCGCGGGCTGCAACCGTCCGATGGACAGCGACTGCATCGGTGCCCGGTTGGGAGCGATCTTGGGCCAACTGGCCCAGGCTGGCCGCGACAAGGTCACCTTCATCACCTCGCCGCCACTGGCCAGCTTCGGCGACTGGGTGGAACAGCTCATCGCTGAAAGCACGGGCAAGGAGGGCCGAGGCATCCTGCCCGTCGTCGGCGAGCCGCTGGGACCGCCCGACGTCTACGGCGACGACCGGCTCTTCGTCCACCTCCGTCTCCCTCCCCCGCAGGCGGGGGAGGGCTGGGGAGGGGGTCTCGACACCGCCTTGCAGGCCCTCGAACACGCCGGCCATCCCGTCGTGCGCTTGCACCTGCGCGACCTGTACGACCTGGGCGGGCAGCTCTTCCTCTGGCAGATGGCCACCGCTGTAGCCAGCCACCTGTTGAGCATCAACCCCTTCGACCAGCCCAACGTGGAGGCGGCCAAGGTGCTGGCCCGCCGCATGATCGCCGAGTACACCGAGAAGGGCGAGCTTCCCCAGGGCGACGCGGCGCCGCTCAGCGCCGCGGCCCTGAACCAGTTCCTGACACAGGCAGGTGAGGGAGATTACATCGCCCTGCAGGCCTACGTCCAGCCGACCGCCGAGACCGACGCCGCGCTGTTGGCGCTGCGCACCGGCCTGCGCGATCGGTACAAGTTGGCGACGACCGTCGGCTACGGGCCGCGCTTCCTGCACTCCACGGGCCAACTGCACAAGGGCGACGGCGGCAACGGGCTGTTCATCCAGTTCACCGCCGACGACCCCAGAGATGTGCCCATCCCCGACGAGGCCGGCTCGCCCCACTCGTCCATGACTTTCGGCGTGCTCAAGGCCGCCCAGGCCGAGGGCGACCGCCAGGCGCTGCTGGCCGCCGGACGGCGGGTGATCCGCTTTCACCTGGACAATGACGTGATCGGCAGACTGCAGCGGTTGGCAGAAAAGCCATAAAACGTAAAACGTGAAGCGTAATCACCAGCGCGGCCCTTACGCTTTACGTTTTACGTTTCACGTTTCACGCCTGACGTGCACCTGGAGGCCACCACACCATGAACCGAACAAGCCCAGAAACCGCACCTGCTGCCGTGATCATCTTCGGCGCCTCCGGCGACCTGACGCGGCGCAAGCTGGTGCCGGCGTTGCACAGCCTGTCCTGCGCCGGTCTCCTGCCTGCCGACAGCCGCGTGCTGGGCGTGGCCCGCACCCCCCTCTCCGACGACGAGTTTCGCCAGCACCTCTTCCAGGGCGTGCTGGACTACGCGCGGCTCAAACCCCAGCCGGGCATCTGCGAGATCTGGCCCCGTTTCGCCGATCGCCACACCTACCTGGCCGGCGACTACGACGACCCCCAGACCTACCGCCGCCTGGCGCAGCGGCTGGCGCAGCTTGACGACCAGGCGGGCACGCAGGGCAACCGCCTCTTCTACCTGGCCACGCCGCCCGTGCTCTACCCGCGGATCGTCGAACAGTTGGGCCGGGCCGGGCTGAATCGCAGCCCGTCGGGCTGGACGCGCATCATCATCGAGAAGCCCTTCGGGCACGACCTGGCCAGCGCCCACCAGCTCAACGCCCAGGTGCACGCCGTCTTCGACGAGAGCCAGGTCTACCGCATTGACCACTACCTGGGCAAGGAGACCGTCCAGAACATCCTGACCCTGCGCTTCGCCAACGCCATCTTCGAGCCGCTCTGGAACCGCAACTACGTGGATCACGTGCAGATCACCGTGGCCGAAGGGGTCGGCGTGGGCCACCGCGCCGGCTACTACGACAAGGCCGGCGTGCTGCGGGACATGTTCCAGAACCACCTGCTGCAACTGCTGACCCTGACGGCCATGGAGCCGCCAGCCGTGTTCGGCGCCGATGCCCTGCGCGACGAGAAGGTCAAGGTGCTGCGGGCCGTGCGTCCGGCCGTGCGCAGCGTGCGCGCCCAGTACCGCGGCTACCGCGCCGAGCCGGGCGTGGCCGCGGGGTCGGAGACGCCAACCTACGCCGCGCTGCAGGTGATGGTGGACAACTGGCGCTGGCGCGACGTGCCCTTCTACCTTCGTTCCGGCAAATCGCTGGCCGCCAAGATGAGCGAGGTGGCCATCCAGTTCAAGCGGGTGCCGCACCTGATGTTTCCCTTGCCCGCGGCGGTGGGCATGACGCCCAACGTCCTCGCCCTCTGCCTGCAGCCGGACGAGGGCATCCATCTGCGCTTCGAGGCCAAGGAGCCCGGCGCCGGCATGCGCACCCGGTCCGTGGACATGGAGTTTCATTACGCCGAGGACTTCGGCGCCGGCACGCTGCCCGACGCCTACGAGCGGCTGCTGCTGGACGCGCTGCAGGGGGATGCCTCGCTCTTCGCCCGCGCCGACGAGATCGAGCTGGCCTGGGGGCTGAGTGACCCCATCCTGGCCGGGTGGGCGCGGCCGGACGCGCCGCCGCTGGCCGTGTACGAGCCGGGAAGCTGGGGGCCAGCCGAGGCGGACGCGCTCCTGGCCCAGGACGGCCGGGCCTGGCTGCTGGGCTGCGGCGAGCATGGGAGGTAAGGTGCAACGCCCCCCGAAGTTCCCCCCAACGTTCTTGGCCGGTCTCCTGACCGGCCAACCTGACCGGCCACCCATCGGGTCAGGAGAGCCCATGGGATCCGGTCCAGAGTTCTTGGCCGGTCTCCTGACCGGCCACCCATCGGGTCAGGAGAGCCCATGGGATCCGGTCCAGAGTTCTTGGCCGGTCTCCTGACCGGCCACCCATCGGGTCAGGAGAGCCCATGGGATCCGGTCCAGAGTTCTTGGCCGGTCTCCTGACCGGCCACCCATCGGGTCAGGAGAGCCCATGGGATCCGGTCCAGAGTTCTTGGCCGGTCTCCTGACCGGCCACCCATCGGGTCAGGAGAGCCCATGGGATCCGGTTGGAGGGGAGAGCAACTGAACGAGTTCCGGGTCTACGAGGATGCCGCCGGCCTGGCCACCGCCGCCGCTGAGAACTTCGTTGTCCTGGCCAGGGAAGCCATCGCCGCCCGCGGCCGCTTCCTCGTGGCCCTGGCCGGCGGCTCCACGCCCCGCGCTGCCTACGAGCTGCTGGCCACAGAACCGTTCGCCGCCAGCGTGGACTGGACGCGCGTGCACCTCTTCTGGGGCGACGAGCGCTGCGTCCCGCCGGACCATCCCGACAGCAACTACCGCATGGCCCGCGAAACGCTGCTGGACAGAGTGCAGATCCCCGCCGCCAACGTCCACCGCATGCGGTGCGAACTGGCGCCCCAGCAGGCCGCGGCCGCCTACGAGCGCGAGCTGGAAAAGGCTCTGGGAGAAGACGGCCGCTTCGATCTGATCCTGCTGGGCCTGGGAACGGATGGGCACACGGCGTCGCTGTTCCCCGGCGCCGCCGCTCTGGGGGAGCGGGAGCGCCGCGTGCTGGCCGTGTACGTGGAGAAGCTCAAGGCCTGGCGGGTGACACTGACGCTGCCGGTCATCAACACCGCCCGCCACGTCATCTTCCTGGTCAGCGGGACGTCCAAGGCGGAGACCCTGGCCCGCGTCCGCGCCAGCGAGCCTCTGCCCGCCGGCCTGGTGCAGCCTGTCGCCGGGCGATTGCTGTGGCTGCTGGACAAGGACGCAAACGGAGCGTAGGGGCAAGGGCAAAGAGACTTTTGTCCTAGACGCATGGCCGACCTGGTGATATGCTAGGGTTGCACGTGTTGTGTGTTGCGATACCTGTTTACCCGTTCCTGGCTGGTCTCCTGACCAGCCAGCCCAGCGTTTCTATGGAGGCATGATGCCCAATCGTTTAGCCCACGAGAGCAGCCCTTACCTGCTCCAACACGCCGACAATCCGGTGCAGTGGTACCCCTGGGGCGAGGACGCGCTGCGCCAAGCCCAGGCCGAAGACAAACCCATCTTCCTCAGCATCGGCTACTCCGCCTGCCACTGGTGCCACGTCATGGCCCACGAATCCTTCGAAGACGAACAGGTGGCGGCGATCCTCAACGAGCATTTCGTCAGCATCAAGGTGGATCGCGAGGAGCGGCCCGACCTGGACCGCATCTACATGAGCGCGGTGCAGGCCATGACCGGCCGCGGCGGCTGGCCCATGTCCGTCTTTCTCACGCCCCAGGGCCAGCCCTTCTACGGCGGCACCTACTTCCCGCCCACGCGCCGCTACGGCATGCCCTCGTTCAGCGACGTGCTGCTGGCCGTGGCCAACGGCTGGCGCAACCGCCGCCAGGAGCTGATGGAAAGCGGCCAGCAGTTGGTGGAGGTCATCGAACAGCAGAGCGGGATGCTTGGGGACGTGAAACGTGAAGACGTGACGCGTGAAACGTGGGAAGCCGCTTTCCAGAACCTCGATCGGAGTTTCGACGACGTTCGTGGTGGCTGGGGCGGCGCGCCGAAGTTTCCCCAACCGATGGTCCTGGAGTTCTTGCTGCGCTATCGCCAGACCACGGACAGCCCGCGGGCGGACTACATGGTGTTCCTGACTCTGGAGGCCATGGCCTTCGGGGGCATGTACGACCAGCTCGGCGGCGGGTTTCACCGCTACTCCGTGGATGACCACTGGCAGGTGCCCCACTTCGAGAAGATGCTCTACGACAACGCCCAACTGGCCCGCGTCTACCTGCATGGATGGCAGGTGAGAGGTGATCCGTTCTACCGCGCTATCGCCGAGGAGACCCTCGATTACGTCGTCCGGGAGATGACCGGCCCCTCCGGCGGCTTCTATTCGACGCAGGACGCCGACAGCGAGGGCCAGGAAGGCAAGTTCTTCCTCTGGACACCGGACGAGATCCGGGCCGTGCTGGGCGCAGAAGCGGATGCTTTCATGGCCGCCTACGGCGTCAGCCAACAGGGAAACTTCGAAGGCCAGAACATCCTGGAGTTCGTCGGACCCATGGGCCAGCGGGAGGAGCTGGCCGCGGCGCGGCGCAAGCTCTTCGCCGCCCGCGAGGAGCGCGTGCATCCCGGCCGCGACGACAAGGTGCTGACCTCCTGGAACGGCCTCATGCTGGCCGCTTTCGCCGAGGCTGCACGGGCACTGGGCCGCGACGATTACCGTCGAGTTGCCGAACGCAACGCCGACTTCCTCCTGCGCGAACTCCGCAATCCGCAATCCGCAATCCGCAATGCCAGAGGCCGCCTGCTCCACACCTGGAAAGCGGGCGTGGCCAAGGTGAACGGCTACCTTGAGGACTACACTCACCTCATCGAGGGGCTGCTGGAACTGTATCAGACCACCTTCGAGCCGCGCTGGTATCAAGCCGCCGGCGAGCTGGCCGAAACGATGATCGAACACTTCAGCGCCCCCGGCGGCGGCTTCTTCGACACCAGCGACGACCACGAGGCATTGATCGTGCGCCCGCGGGAACTGCAGGACAACGCTGTGCCCTCCGGCAACGCTATGGCCGCGCGGGTGCTGCTGCGCCTGGCGGGACTGGCCGTCGAGCCGCGTGTCCTTGATCTGGCGCTGCGCAGCCTGGGAGCCATGCAGCCGATGCTGGCCCGCTACCCGCTGGGCTTCGGCCAGTGGCTGACGGCGCTGGATTACGCGCTCGCTCACCCCCGCGACGTCGCCATCGTCGGCGATCCGCAGGCCGCCGACACCCGCGCCCTGCTGCAGGTCTGCCGCACGGGTTACCGCCCGCACCAGATCGTGGCCCTGGGCGCGCCCGGCGCGGCACCGGCCGCCGTCCCGCTGCTGCGCGACCGCGGCCAGATTGAAGGCCAGGCCACCGCCTACGTCTGCGTGGACTTCACCTGCCGCCGACCGGTCACCGATCCGGAAACGCTGCAAATACTACTCGAACAGGAGACGTAACCATGCTACAAGAAGGCGCCCTGGCACCCAACTTCACGCTGCCCGCCGGTGGCGGCGGCGAGGTGACTTTGTCGGACTATCGCGGCAAGAAGGTCGTGCTCTACTTCTACCCCAAGGACGACACGCCTGGCTGCACCACCGAAGCCTGCAACTTCCGCGACGACTACACGCAGATCATCGCCGCCGGCGCGGCCGTGCTGGGCGTCAGCCCCGACAGCGTCACGTCCCACGACGGGTTCAAGCTCAAATTCAGCCTGCCCTTCGCCCTGCTGAGCGATCCCGACCACGTGGTGGCCGAGATGTACGGGGCCTGGGGCGAGAAAAAGATGTACGGCAAGACCACCATGGGCATCATCCGCTCCACCTTCATCATTGACGAGGACGAGGAAGGCAGGATCATCAAGGTCTTCCCCAAGGTGAAGGTAAAGAACCACAGCCAGGAAGTGCTGGAGGTGCTGCGGGCGTAAACTCACGCGCACAGGTGCTTTTGAGATCGTGGGCGGGATGTGGTATAATGGGCCAGGCATCTCACTCCCTGTGCCCAGTATCCCTCACCGTCAAGATAGGGGCATCGGCCCCAGGCAAACTCTGGCATGGTTCAGAATAAGCTTCACAAGGGAGAAAACACCTTTACACTTCGGGTAGCAGGCCAATCGCATTGGCCGTCAAAACAGGGCTTCAAGACGCTTTTCAACCCCCGCCCAACTCGGTTGGGCTCCTGCCCATGACGAAAAGTGTAAACCAGTTTCCTGGCCCAGGTGAACCATGCCCAAACTTTCAACAAGGAGGCAAATACCATGGCAGAACTGAGCGAACGCATCCAGAAAGCAGACTGGAAGAAAGAGAAGCACGTGCCCGTCATCGAGGCGCCGGACGAGGCGCCGGCGGGCGAGCTGTTCGAGATCAAGGTCAGCCTGGGCAAGGAGATCGCCCACCCCAACACCACCGAACACCACATCCCCTGGATCAGCGTCTACTTCCACCCCGAAGGCGGCAAGTTCACGCACCAGTTGGGCCACTTCGAGTTCACCGCCCACGGCGAGGGGGTCAAGGGTCCCAACGAAGGCCCCGCCTACACGCACCACGGGGCGACCTTCTGGGCCAAACTCAACGAGTCGGGCACCCTGCACGCCCTGGCCCTGTGCAACATCCACGGCCTCTGGGAGTACACCAAAGAGATCACGGTGAAGAAGTAGGGGCGGAGGAGCAGGGGAGCGGAGGAGCAGAGGAGCGGAGGAAAGATGACCGGCACCCTTATCAACACCGTAACCGTGATAGCAGGTGGCGCCCTGGGCACGCTTCTCGGCGAGAGGCTGGCCCCCCGCGTTCGCCACATCGTGATGCAGGGGGTGGGTCTGGTGACGCTGGCCGTGGGCATGAGCATGGCCCTCACCACCGGCAACTTCATCGTGGTGCTGGTCAGCATCTGCCTCGGTGGCATCGTGGGCGAGTGGTGGCGGGTAGAGGACCGGCTGGACAGCGCCGGCCAATGGCTGGAGGCCAGGGCCGCCCGCGTCCCCTTCCTGGCCCGCGGCGACTTCACCCGCGGCTTCGTCACCGCCAGCCTGGTCTTCTGCGTCGGCCCCATGACCATCCTGGGCTCCATCCAGGACGGCCTCACCGGCGACTACACCCTGCTGGCCATCAAGAGCATGCTGGACCTCTTCGCTGGCCTGGCCTTTGCCGCCTCCATGGGCATGGGCGTGACCTTTGCCGCCCTCACCGTCCTGCTCTACCAGGGGGCGCTGACGCTGGGCGCGGCCCCCTTCCAGGCCATCCTCAGCGAGGCCATGATCACGGAGATGAGCGCCACCGGCGGCGTGATCATCCTGGGCATCGGCTTCCTGCTGCTGGAGATCAAGCGGATCAAGGTGGGCAACTTCCTTCCCGCCCTGTTCATCGCCCCCCTGCTCACGGCCCTTTGGGAGAGGTGGGGGCCCAGCTTGTAGCGCCCTCCAGAACCCTTCCCGATGATGCCCCGGCCTGTCCGGATCAGGAACTTGCCCATGGCAGAAAAAACGGTTCGCAACCTGTACGAAGCCTTCGTAGGCGAGTCCAAGGCCTACTTCCGCTTGCTGGCCTACGCCGAGACGGCGGCAGCCGAGGAACTGCCCGAGATCGCCGCGCTCTTCCGGGCCGTGGCCGAGGCGGAACGCATCCACGCCACCCGCAACCTGCAACTCCTGGGGGAGGTCGTCGTCAAGGATACCGAGGCCAACCTGCAGGCCTCCTTCGAGCGGGAAGAGAAGGCCGCCGACGTCTTCTATCCCCAGTTCATCCGCCATGCCGAAGAAGAAGGCCACCGCCGCGCCGCCATCTCCTTCAGCCACGCCCGCGACGTGGAAGAAGAGCACGCCGCCCTCTACAAGCGCGCCCTCCAACACCTGATCGCCGCAACCGCTCCGGTGTACCACGTGTGCCAGGTGTGCGGCTACATCGCCGAAAGCGCCCCCCCTGAACGCTGCCCCGTCTGCCACGCCCCGCGGGAGCAGTTCAGGCCGGTCGCCTGAGACGAGACAGAGGTCGCCCATGGATGCCCGGCAGGCCCTGCGCCGCATCCCCTTCTTTGCCCATCTCTCTGACGATGCGCTGGCCGGCGTGGCCCGCGTCGCTGGCCGCCGCGTCTACGCCCCCGGCGAGACGATCATCGTCGAAGGCGACCCCTGCCAGGCCGTCTACTTCATCGCCGGGGGCCGCGTGCGGGTCTACCGCCTCTCGCCCGGCGGCCGCGAGCAGGTGCTGGCCCGGCTGGGCCCCGGCCAGGCCTTCAACACGGTCCCCCCTTTCCAACCCCAACCCGTCAACCACGCCACCGTCGAGGCCCTCACCGCGACCACCCTTTACGCCATCCTCCGCGACGACTTCCGCCACCTCGTGGGCCAATGCCCCGAGCTGGCCCTGGCCATCCTGCGGGATTTCGCCGGGCGCCTCGACCATCTGACCAATCTGGTGGAAGACCTGTCGCTGCGCACCGTGCGCGGCCGGCTGGCCCGTTTCCTGCTGCAACACGCCGAGGCAGGCCAGGTCACCCGCCGCTGGACGCAGGACGAGATTGCCGCCGAACTGGGCACGGTGCGGGACGTGGTGGGGCGCACGCTGCGCGCCTTCGCCGACGCCGGCCTGCTGCGCATGGAGCGCCAGCGCATCTTTCTTCTCGACCGCGAGGGGCTGAAAGCCGAAGCGCAACGCTGACGACAGACCTGACAGGTTTCGTAAACCTGTCAGGTCTTGAGAAATACGACTTTTGTCGTAGACAAACAGCCGCCTTTCTGCTACACTGAGGGCAGAAAGGCGTTCCCTTTAGACTTCCGAAGTCTCAGTAGATCCAGATTTGCTCTTGCCGGACTGCCAAGTCCGGCAGAAAGGCGGTGGACTTGGCAGTCCACCGCGAGCTTCTTGGATCTACTGAGTCTCAGAGACTTCGGAAGTCTTATCCAGAGGTGGTCATTT